>ONJE01000033.1 GCA_900318045.1 uncultured Eubacteriales bacterium | reverse complement strand
CCGTGTTTGTGGACAGCGAGGGCAAGATCCTTTGCTATCCCATTACCGGTGCCAGGGTAGAAGACTACGAGCCCACCATCGACAAGCTGCTCGCCGGCGAAGCCGTGGATGTGGTCCCTGATAACACGGGGTTCGCCACCGGCGACAACAAGTACACCGTTACTGTGTACGATCCGGAGGGCAAGCCCGTGGAGGGCGTGATGATCCAGTTCTGCGACGACCAGGTCTGCACCCTGCAGGCCACCGATGCCGAGGGCATTGCCGCCTTCAGAATGGCTGAGCAGAAGGTCTATGACATCCATGTGCTCCAGGTGCCGGAGGGCTACCGGGAGGACACCCAGTCCTACAAGACGCTGGAGGCATACTCCAACGTGGATATTTTCCTCCAAAAGGCGGAATAATCGACTCTCTAAAGGTGCCCTAAAGTCTCGATACAATTGGGCAACACAAAACAGGGACGCCGTCTCGGCGTCCCTGAGTCGTCTTGGGTTACAGCTCAGCGTACACTCCCTCATACTAATCTCAACCTAAACCTATACAATCCTGCGGCCTTTTCCGCCATACCGGCGTTGAAGTCCCTTGACTTGCCGCCAGCAAGCCTGCGGGCCTTCGCTTTGGTATGACGAAAAATCCGCTCGCATGCTTGCATACATTTAGATTGAGATTAGTATCAGTCACGCTTCGCGTGCCAGCTCCCTCAGGGAGGGAGCCTTTTGGAGTGAGAATGCGCCTAACAGGCTCCCGTTCAGGCCCCCTCCCTGAGGGGGCTGGCTGGCCGTCAGGCCAGACTGAGGGAGTTTATCAGGGACGCTGAGCTGTAACCGTTTTGGCGTTGGTCGATTATTCCGCCCCGTACCAGGCCGCGGCTTCGCCGTGGAACTTTTCCACGCAATCTTCCACCATGTAGAACATGTGGCCGGCGGGATAGTAGGTGAAGGACACGTTGCCGGCCTCTTCCGGGTTCAGGAAGATGTGGCTGAAGATCCACTCCGCGCCGAAGAAGGGCGTTGCCAGGTCGTAATAGCCGCACAACACCCATACCTTCAGGAACTTGTTGGCGGACATACAGGTGCGTATGATCTCCTCCTGGGACAGGAAGCGGTTGTCGCTGTCAAAGCTCCACTGGCTGATGACATTGCCAGAGAGCGGCTCGTATTCCCGGTCGGTCTTGTAATTCAGCTCTCGGGAGACGTAATCGGAATAGACGGCGGTGAACGCTTCCAGGATGCCCATGGCGGAGGGGTCGTTGGAAGCTGTTCCGATATTACCCGGAACAATCGGCGCGGTATAGCGGCTGTCGAGCCGGCCCACCATCAGCTTCTGGTCGCCCATCAGCTCCGGGCAGAACTCTTCCATGGGGACGCGCAGGTCGTGCTTGAGTATGAAATCCTTGCTCAGGCCGATGAACTCCGACATGCGCTGGGCGATGTCGTCCCGCTGGGCGTCGGTCAGCCGCGTGCCCTGGTACAGCGCCGACAGGTAATCGCTGGCGGCAAAGGCCCTCGCCTCGTCCAGGAAGGCCTCCAGCGCCAGATTCTTGTACTGGTCGCCGACCAGGCCGTGATACCATGCTGCCGCGGCATAGGTGGGGAAGAAGTTGACGTAGGGGACCTCATTTCCAGTCGCGAAGCTCATGGCGGCATAGTCGTTGGCGCTGGAAATCAGCATCAAACCGTTCATATTCATGTGCCAGGCATTCATCAGGTAGCTGCAAACGCCCACGGCGCGGGTGGTGCCGTAGGATTCGCCCGCCAGGTACTTCGGCGAGGCCCAGCGATCGTTCCGGCTGACATAGAGGCGGATGAAGTCGCCCACGGAGGCGTAGTCATTGTAGGTGTCGTAGAAGACCGTCTCATCCGTCCCCGGCAGCGCCCGGGAGTAGCCGGTGCCCACGGGATCGATGAACACCAGGTCCGTCAGGTCCAGTATGGAGTATGGGTTGGGGTTGTGGCCCACCTGGATATCCTCCAGCATGCCCTCCGGGTTGACACCGATGCGCTCCGGGCCAAGCAGGCCCATGTGCAGCCACAGCGACGCGGCGCCGGGGCCGCCGTTGAAGGTGAAGGTGATGGGCCGCTTGGCCACGTCCTCCACATCCCTGGCGGTGTAGGCGGTGAAGAAGATCTCGTACTGGCCCAGGGCCGTGTCCATGACCATGGTGCCCGCGGTGGCGGTGTAGTTGACGGTCTTGTCTCCGAAGGTGGCGGTGTGCTCGGTGACCACCAGGTTGTCCTGGGTGGAGGCTTCGACGGCCTCAACGGAGGCCTCAATCGCGGCCTCGGGTGCCTCCTCGGGGGCTTCCTCGGCCAGCGCGCCGCAGCCCAGCAGCATCGCCAGGGTCAGCAGGGCGCTCATCCATTTCATCCAGTGCTTCATAGGTATCACTCCCAATCTTTATTCATTGGCCCCGTACCAGGCCGCGGCCTCACCATGGAACTTTTCGACGCAGGATTCCAGCATGTAGAACATATGGCCGGCAGGATAGTAGGTGAAGGAGACGTTGCCGGCCTCTTCCGGGTTCAGGAATATGTGGCTGTAGACCCACTCCGCGCCGAAGAAGGGGGTGGCCATGTCATAGTAGCCGCACAGCACCCATACCTTCAGGAACTTATTGGCGGACATGCAGGTGCGAATGATCTCTTCCTGGGCCACCACCCGGTTGTCGTGGTCATATTTCCACTTTTCGTTGATGGAGCTGGACATGGGTTCGTATTCCCGGTCGGTCTTGTAGTTCAGCTCCCGGGAGATGTAATCGACAACGGCGCCGGTGAAGGCCTCGAGAATGCCCATGGCGGAGGGGTCGTTATCGCCGGAATCCAGGTCGCCCGGAACGATCGGCGCGGTATAGCGGCTGTCGAGTCGGCCCACCATCAGCTTCTGGTCGCCCAGCAGCTCCGGGCAGAATTCTGCCATGGTGATGCGCAGGTCGTGCTTGAGTATGAAATCCTTGTCCAGGCCGATGAACTCCGACATGCGCTGGGCGATGTCGTCCCTCTGGGCGTCGGTCAGCCGCGTGCCCTGGTACAGCGCCGACAGGTAATCGCCGGCGGCAAAGGTCCGCACCTCGTCCAGGAAGGCTTCCAGCGCCAGGTTCTTGTACTGATCGCCGACCAGACCGTGATACCAGGCGGTCGAGGCAAAGGTGGGGAGGTAGTTGACATAGGACTGCTCGTTGCCAGGGTATTCGTCGATGGCGCCGAAGTCGTTGGCGCTGGACACCAGCATCAGGCCATTCATGTTCATGTGCCAGGTGCTCATCAGGTAGTCGCACACACCCACGGCGCGGGTGGTGCCGTAGGATTCGCCTGCCAGGTACTTCGGTGAGGCCCAGCGGTCATTCCGGCTGACGTACAGGCGGATGAAGTCGCCCACGGAAGCGAAATCAGTGTAGAGGGTATAGAAGGTCTCCTCTTCGGTTCCGGGAAGCGGCCTGGAATAGCTGGTGCCTACCGGATCGATGAATACCAGGTCCGTCAGATCCAGTATGGAGCAGGGGTTGGGATTGTGGCCTACCGGAATCTGCTCCAGCATTCCCTGGTCATTGATGTCGATACGCTCCGGACCCAGCAGACCCATGTGCAGCCACAGAGACGAACTGCCCGGGCCGCCGTTGAAGGCGAAGGTGATGGGCCGCTTTGCCACGTCCTCTACGTCCTTGGCGGTGTAGGCGACGAAAAAGATCTCGTACTGGCCCAGGTCCGTATCCATGACCATGGTACCCGTGGTGGCGGTATAGTCGAGGGCCTTGCCGCCGATGGTGGCGGTGTGCTCGGTGACCACCAGGTTGTCCTCTGCCGGGGCGGCAGCTTCGGGGGGCATTGTAGCGTCGGCGGATTCGGCCAGCGCACCACCGCAGCAGCCCAGCAGCATCGCCAGGGCCAGCAGCGTACACAGCCATCTTCTCCTGTGACTCATGTGCATCATCTCCTGTCAAAAAATTCATATGGATTATATCATATTATCCCATTGTTGACAAACAAAATCTCCCGCCCATTCCTTGAAAAGTTATGGGCGGGATTACGTTTTGGCTTATCCCTTTGCGGGGAATCAGTCGTCCACCTTCAAGGTGTCTACGATGGCACTGATGGCGTCGTCGCGATTTTGGGCGGCTTCCTGGTCGTCCAGCTCAGAGGTGGCGATGATGACGGTCAGTATATCCTCAACCTCACCGTCGTGGTCGTACACGGGGGCGATGAATACCGTCTCGGTCAGGCCTTCGGTAGTGGCGCTGGTGGTGACGACATCCTTGAAGTTGGCCCAGGTGGGCATAGACTCGAAGGCTTCGGCGGCGATGCCCATGCTCTCGGCGAGTTCCTCGCGGGTGGGGAAACCCTGGCCGTCCGGCAGGTCCGCCAGCTGGATGGTGATGTAGCCGTCGCCCCAGGCCTTTTCCTTGTAGCCCATGACGATCCGGTGCTCGTCATCGTTGTGCACCTCGGAGGTGATCTCGATGGCGCTTTCGTCGTACTCAAACGCGATGTCGTCGTCATGGCGGTAGGTGGCTGCAAAGGCGGTAGCGCTGAAAGCCAGGATGGCAACCAGCAGCATAGCGAGAATCTTCTTCATGTTATATCCTTCTTTCTTTGGCCGTTGGTTCGTTGCTTTTGACAGGGACACTATAGCACGGCAAGCGTCACAGAACCGTCAATCGTTAAATTATATATGAATATTGTGTCGTCTTGACTTGAAATAACTACAGGAATGGGGTAAAATAAGACAGACTGATATCAGTAAAGGTTGTGTTTACAAATGGAGCAGAAAGAGAAAAAGTATGAAGGCGCCATCGACGCCGGCCGAAGCGTGCTGGATATCGCGGCGGATATGGAAAAACGAAAGGGATTCCTGCGCCACCTGGAGGCTACGGGGAAAAAGCTCCATGAACCGGAGCAGTATGCCGAAACGGAGGCCTATATCCTGTCGGACGATTGTGTGCGGGATTTGCAGCGGCTGAAGGCGGGGGATTACTTCTTCGCGCCGCCGTTTCATTACCGGGTGCCAAAGAACGCCTCCGGCAAGATGCGGGATGTCTACGCATTCAAGGGGCGGGATAAGTATATGCTGCGCCTGATCGCTTGGGTGATGCACGATTTTGATGACGAACTGTTGCCCGACGGACTGTATTCCTTCCGGCGGTCGGTGCAGGCGCGGGACTTTCTTTTGAAGGTCCGGGAGTTCAAGGGCTTTGGGGATCACTACATCGTCAAGGCAGACGTGTCAAACTATGTGGGCTCCATCGTCCCGGAAAAGATCATACCACAGCTGGAGGAGATGTGGAAGCACGACCCGGCACTGCTGGGGCTGTTGAAATTTCTGCTGCTTCGCAGGGAGTGCATTGACAAGGATGGCAATGTGGTACACTGCGAACCTGGAGGAATGGGAGGCATCCCCGTCGCCAACTGCTTCATGAATGTGTACCTCACGGACGTGGATCGGTACTTCTACCCCCGCGCGCCGCTGTACAGCCGCTATTCCGACGACGTGGTCATACTGGCCAGGGACCGGGCCGAGGCGGAGGCCTATCGGGCGCGCTTCCTTGCGTTTCTGGAGGAGCGGCAGCTGTCCACCAATCCGGAAAAGACACGCCTGGTGCCGCCCGGTGAGCCGGTGGAGATACTGGGTTACAAGGTCACGGGTGGCGTTATCGACATTTCCGATCACGCCATGATGAAGATCAAGCGCAAGCTGCGCATCCGGTCGAAGCGCATTCTGCGCTATAAGAAACAAAATCACATGACCGACGCGCAGGCCGCGGAGCGGATGATCAGCTACTGCAATTATGCGATGTTTGGGAACGGGAAGAAACACGAACTGTCCTGGGCACGCTGGTATTTCCCGGTGCTGACCACTGTCGACGGCCTGCGGGAGATCGATCGTTATGCCCAGGATGCGATTCGGTATGTGATGTGCGGCACCATGCGTGACAGCCGTTACAAGATCCATTATGATGATCTGCGTTCGCTGGGCTATCGAAACCTGGTGCATGCCTATTATCACTTTGACCCTGCGCTGAAGGAGACTACGGCGGAAGGGAACCCCGGAAAATCCGACTGATGCGGGTTTTGACTGAAAAAGCGCAAAAAAAGAGAAGGGGTATTTTCAGCACGGCGACAACATCGGCTTCGGCATTCGGCTGTTCCCAAAGCCTTTTGGAGAATGCCTGTCCGATGCGCTGGGAACGCGGATGAACGCACCCTTCTCGCGAGGCATTATAGCATAACCCGGGGGGAAATGCAACCCTGTTTTCAAAATAAACAAGAGAAATGGCAGGTTAAATGACAAATAAAGAGAAGGGGTATTTTCAGCGTAGTGACAACATCGGCTTCAGCATTCGGCCGTTCCCAAGGCCCCTTGGTGAATGCCTGTCCGATGCGCTGGGAACGCGGATGAACGCACCCTTCTCAAAAAGCATTATAGCATAGCCCGGGGGGAAATGCAATGCTGTTTTATTTATTATAACCAAATAACCTGACAGATGGGGATGACTATGAAAATACCAGTGGTCATACAGATGCAACCGGGTGAAAACGGTGCCGCAGCGCTGTGCATGATGCTTGGCTATTACAAAAAATACGTTTCGCTGGAGGAGATGCGCGAGGTCTGTGTCTGTTCCCGAAATGGGTCAAGCCCGCAGCAAATCGTCCAGGCGGCGAAGCAGTACGGCATTGACGCCTCGGTGACGCAGGTACCCGCGTCTGACCTGCCATCGACGCCCATGCCGGCGCTCGTTACATGGCGGCGGAAGTATTATGTAATTGTTAAATCCGTTCGAAGGGGCATCGTCACCGTTGTGGATCCGTCCAGCGGCGAATACAAGCTGACCTGGGAGAAATTCCAGAAACTTTATTCCGGCACCCTTATTACGCTGAAAAAGGGCGAAGCCTTTGAACCCGGCGGAAAGCGGGAGCCCCTGATTTCGCTGATTTGGGGACGGCTCAAGGCCCTTAAATGGTCCTTCTGCATCCTTGGGGTGCTGACCGTGCTCTGCGTGTGGCTCAACCTCAGGATGACTTATATCCGTTCGGATTTCATGGACGAGGTGCTGGGGCAGAAGGGGAAGGCAAATGCCGGCATCATTTTGCTGCTGTCATACCTGACGGTACTGTTCCTGTATACGCTGTTTTCGATGCTGAAGACCTGGTTGGCGAATAAGACCAGCCGGGACACCTCCGGCCGCTCGGGCAGCCTGCTGTTCAAGAAGATTCTCGATCAGCCGCTGCACTTCTTCGAACAGTACAGCGCCTGGAACCTGATATCAAGGGTCAACAGCAATATGACACTGGACAATACCATGATCACCGCCCTCGCGCCGCGGATCGTGGACGCGGCCATGACCGTGGTGTATATCGTCAACCTGCTAAGCAACCAAAAGATACTTGCCCTGGCCTGCCTGCTGCTCGTGATCCTCAGCACGGTGCTGACCCTGGCAATCCAGACCAGGAGCGCGATCATGTCCCGAAGCATGGTGAGCAATGGGACCGCGGTCTCATCCTCGCTGCTCAACGGCATGAACATGATCGAAACCATCAAGTCCACCGGGTCCGAGCGGGATTTCTACAACAAGTGGTACGAATACCAGACCCGCTACAATCAGAGCCGCATGGGGCGCTTCAAATACAGCATCATGTCGTCCGCGGTCAGCACCCTCAGCCAGGGCTTGCTTGCGGTCATCCAGCTCTTTCTGGGCGCCTGGCTCGTCACCCAGGGCAGGATGACCCTCGGTGCGATGGCGCTTTTCCAGTCTATCCTGAACAGCATGATTACCGCCATCAACCACAGCCTGGATACGGTGGATACGCTTCAAACGATGCGCACGGACATCGAGCGGGTCAACGACATCAACCACCGGGAATCGAACGTCGCAGTTCCCCTGGACGAAGCGACTTATGGCGAGCCGAACAAGTTGGACGGAAGCGTCAGGGCCAGCCACCTCTGCTACCGTTACAATCCCGGGGACGCGCTGGCGGTCGACGACGTGAGCTTTGAGGTGAAGCCCGGCCAGATGGTGGCCATTGTCGGGCAGACGGGCTGCGGCAAAAGCACGGTCCTCAAGCTGCTCGCGGACCTGTATACTCCGGAATCCGGCGAGATCCTCTACCAGGGAATGCACCGACAGGAGATTCCCGACGTGGTGTTCCAGGCATCGGTGGGAACAGTGGACCAGGAAGCTGTGATGTTCGAGGATTCGATCTACAACAACATCCGGATGTGGGACAATACCATCGAGCACTTTGAGGTGGTGATGGCTGCCAGGGATGCCAGGATCGAGGAGCGCATTCTGCGCAACATCGGGGACTACAGCGCCATCATCCTTGAAAACGGGCGCAATTATTCCGGAGGTGAGCTGCAAAGACTCGAGCTGGCCCGGGCGCTGGCCCATGAACCGACGCTGCTGCTGCTGGACGAATTCACCTCCGCGCTGGACGCGCTGACCGAGGACAAGGTGATGAAGGCGATTCGGGATAAGGGAACCACCTGTGTGATCGTCGCCCATCGCCTCTCTACCATCGTGGACTGCGATCGGATCTATGTGATGGAACACGGCCGGATCGTGCAGCAGGGTACCCACGAGGAACTGTATGCGCAGGAAGGACTCTACAGACAGCTGATCGAGGACGGTGACAACAGAGATGGGAATCTATAGCGAGGTCATCCGCAAGCGGGATGAAAACAACCGGCTGCTGGAAGACTATGCCGACCGATCCCTCTGGAAGAACGGAGACGCCCTCCGGCCGGAGGATGCGGTGAGCGATGCCCAGTCGGTGGTGCTGTACATTCTGGACAAATTCGGCCTGGCCGCCAATCGGCAGCACGGTATGGTTGACGTGGAGACGATGATCGAAACGTTGCTGGATCCGCTGGACATCATGTACGACTACATGGATGCCGTGCCGGATTTCCGGGAGAGAAAGACGAAGTACATGCTGGCGTTCAGGGAGGACGGAAAGGCGGTCGCGCTGTTTCCGTCGCTGTTCGGGTATCGGTATTACTGCCCCTCGGATTCGAGCAGCGGGTTTGCCACAAAAAAATACTGCAGCAAGCTGAAGAAAGGCTGCTATTCCTTCCACAGGCCGCTGCCCGAGGGCTCGCGCACCGTTTGGGCATTTGTTCAGTATGTGTTGCGGACACTGGATACCGGGAGTATTATTCGGCTGATTGCGGCGACGGGTCTGAGCACACTCCTGGGCCTTGTCATTCCGGCTATCAGCAAATGGGTCTACAAGACCTATATTCCGAACCCGACGGAAGCAAGCGCATGGTTCGCGTTGGCGCTGGCGTTGTATTTGTCCGTCGTCGTTGCCCGCGCGACGTTGGGAACGATCAAGTCCGCCATGCTCTCGGCGGCAAAGATTCGGGTTTCCACGAGTGTCCAGTCCGCGGTGATGGCTCGGATACTGAGCCGGCCGCTGTCGTTTTTCCAAAATACCACCTCGGGCAGGATATCCACCCGCATCAATAACTGTACCAAGCTGTCCGAGATGCTCCTGGACATCGTGATGGACGTGCTGTTGAATCTGTCGTTCTCGATGGCCTATCTGTTTCAATTGAGAAACCTGGAGCCCACGCTGTTCCTGCCGGCCGTCATCTTCCTTGGCCTGCGCATAATCGTGTCGGTCTTCAGCGCCATAACCAATATGGTCAACCAGTCAAAGCAGATGAAGGCAGACGTTGATAGCAACGGCTTCTTGAATTCGACCATCCGGGGCATCCAGAAGATCAAGGTGACGGGCTCGGCGCAGATCGTGTACGCCCAGTGGTCCGAACACTACAGGAAGCAGTTGTTCTACACGTACCGCAAGCCCTTTTTTCTAAAGTACAATGGTGATATCATGGCGGCGTTGACCACGCTGGCTACGGTGGTTTTGTTGTGGCAGGCCATGAGGAGTGGGCTCACCAGCGGCGATTATATGACCTTCACCTCGGCTTACGCGCTGATCGTCACCGCGGTTGCCGGCCTGACCGACATCATGCAGAATATGTTCCTCGTCCGTGCCCTTTGCCAAAACGTCGGCCCCCTGTTGGAGAAGGGAGACCAGACGCGGCGGACCACCGAATATGTGCACAGGCTCAAGGGGCAGATCCGGGCGGAGAACATTCACTTTGCCTATCCGGGCGACCCCCGGGGCTGTCTCGACGGCGTCGACATGCATATTATGCCGGGGGAGAAGATTGCAATTGTGGGGGAGAGTGGATGCGGAAAGAGCACCTTCCTGAAGATACTGATGGGCATGGAAAAGCCCGACGACGGAAATGTGTTCTACGATGGAGAGTCGATGACGGGGCTGAACACGAAATCCCTCAGGCGGTGCATCGGTTCCGTATTCCAATTCAGCCGGCTGTTCCCGGGGACAATCTTTGAAAATGTATGCTTGGGCAACGGGGGCCATCCGGACGAGGACAAGGTTTGGGCGGCGTTGGATTTTGTGGGCTTGGGTGACTACGTGCGGGACCTGCCGCTGAAATTGGATACGGAGATTTCCGAATCCAATTCCTGCGGCTTCTCTGGCGGTCAGCGCCAGATGCTTTTGCTGGCACGTGCCGTATTGAATCATCCCAGCGTGCTGATCCTGGACGAAGCCACTTCCGCCCTGGACAACATGAGCCAGGAGTACGTGCTCCGGAATATCCGGGGTATGCGAGCCACGGTCATCATGGTAGCCCACCGGCTGTCCACGGTGGCGGGCTTTGACCGGATCATCATGTTCGCAAACGGTAAAATCGTGGAAGAGGGCAGCTATCAGGCGTTGATGGAGCTGGACGGCGCGTTCGCGACACTGGTGCGAAAGCAGCTGATCCAGAAATCAAACTGAACTATTCCGCCCGGTAGACCTCATCGATGAAGTGGGGGGCCGTGTCGACACTGAGCAGGCCTTCGTTGCCCGCGGCTTCCCGCACCAGTACCCGGATCGCACTGTCGATATCGGTCTCACTGTTGCCAATGAGTCGGGGAGTATCGTACCATGCGACGAAGGGATTGGGCATTTCATCGCCACGGTTTCGGTTCGTCGTGGCGATGTATTCATTTAAGGCCACGCGCAGTTTTTTGTCTTTCCAGCCTTCCTTCCAAATGCCATTTACGTAGACGGCCTCGCCGTCCGGGGTGACGAGGGCGTTGATGCTTTCGCCCGTAAAGTAGCAGTCGACGCCGACCACATCGGTCAGGAGGATCTTGCCTCCCGGGGTTATTGCATATTCCAGGGCGGTCAGCAGCTCTTCCCAGGTCAATTCGTAGCAGCAGACGCTGTTCTCGCTGGGGAACATTTTATAGAGATCACCCAATGTAATCGTTCGCTTGTTCTCACCGGGCTCGATATCCAGGTCTATCCGCAACCCGCCCGCATTCATGAAGCCTACGTCGGCATCCACGGCCCGCGCGAAGATGGAAGCCACCCAGTTGCCGCAGTTGGACGAGCGATCCCGGCTGTTGGGCAGGCTTTCGAACCTGAGGATGGGTTGCGTGATGTAGCCGATCTCGCTGGACAGGAAATCCGACACTGAGTCGACCACTTCATCTGTCAGCTGGACGACTGCCGCGTCCAGTTCTTCCGCGTTCCCGGGCTTGCTCAACAGCTTTTCCGGATCGGCATCGGTCAGATGGATGCGGGCGTTTTCCACGCCCATAAACTCAGGATGCTCCGCCGGGCATTCAAAGGCCAGTTCTGCATAGGCGTAGGCCTTGCCGTCGCACAGGGGATCCGTGTACCACAGACCCCAGACGGTTTTTCCGCTGATTCTTTTGTGGATATGACCGCCGAGCAACAGGTCGATGGCGGTATCCTCACCGAGATCTTCCGCGACGTCGATCGGACTTTCATGAACCAGCAGTATCGTGGCGTCGCACCGACCGTCAGCTTCCAGTTCCCGGGCGAGGGCATTGACATAGTCATAATCCGGCTTGATCACATAGCCCAGGTCGGAGAACTGCGACCGGAGGATGCTGTTTTCATAATCGCCCGCCATGCCGATGACGCCGATCTTCACGGGCAGCTCATTTCCGAAGCGATCCCGGGCCGTCTTGTCGAGTATGACGTAATCCCCTGCGAAGGGCAGCTTTTCCCCGTTCTGGAACAGATTGCAAACCAGGACCGGCGTCGTGTTGACGCCTTTGTTGCCCAGAAAGTTATAGTCCGGCATGGTGCCGTCCGGATCGACCGTGTGGTCCAGGTGCCAGTCAAATTCATGGTTTCCAAGGGTCACGGCGTCATAACCCATCAGGTTGTATGCTGCGGACAGAGAACTGCCGTTAAACCGGCTGGACAGGGTGTTGCCCTGGTAGATATCCCCGCCGTCCAGCAGCACGGCATATTCTTTTTTGGCATCGGCACCGTGACCCCGCACATCCTGTACCTTGTCCGAGATGTATGCGAGCAGGTACTGGGTATCGTCATCGACAATATTGGCCAGATAGCCGTGGGTATCCGAGGTTTCGAATACGGGCAGCAGGTAGTATGCGTCCTCTTTGACCTTCTCGCCGGGAACGCTGTTTCCCAGCCGATAGAAGGCCAGGTCGAACGTGTTGGCGTTGGACTGTCCCTCCCTTGGGTAGAGGCTGAAACAGGCTCCCTGGGGGTAGTATTCAATATAGATATTGGAAGAGGGCTCCCCCTTGTAATACATGACGGCGCCGGGGTTGCAGATCAAGCTGTCGTCTATGACGCGCCATAGGCCGTTCGGGCCGGAATCGGGGGCATAATACAGTTTGCCTCCCTCGTCCGAGGTTATCAGATAGCCATTTTGGCATTTCAGGCAGATGTCTCCGCCCTCCTGCGGCTCGAATTCGAACACGGCGGCCTCCGGGGCTATGGCCGTCAACACCTCCCGGGTGTCGGTGTGCGCCAGTGTGATATCCGCGAGGGAGAGCTTGTCCCACAGCGTGTTCAGGGAAAACGCCGCATTTGCGTTTTCGCTGACGATCACAAAGCTGTCTCCGGGCGTCAGCTGTGAAAAGGAGACCTTCTCAGCGAGGATTTCGCTGGGTTCTGCAGCCTCGGCCAGGGCAAGGCCAAAGGGATTTGCGAGCGTGAAAAGACTGGCCAGGGCGATGCACAGCGCGATCGCTTTTTCTTTTGCCTTCATTTGGAGACCTCCTGTTCATATACACCTGTTTGGGTTCGTCGCTCTGTCAACCGTGCCGCATTTATCATGATGGAGAGAGTACTTCCCCACTTCTGCCTACCATTCTACCATATTATTTCGAACCGGGCAACCGGAAAATCCCCGCGCAGGACGGCAAAAGAAAAACCCCCCACCGTAGCCCGGTGAGGGGGTTCTGCCCAAGGCAGGCTCAAAATCTGACTTTCTTGGTGTAGCGGCTGGATACCCAGGCATCCCGGCCGTTCCAGCGGATCTTGTACCAGAGAACACCTCGATCGTCGATGGCGGTTTCGTGCAGATACCTGGCATCTTCTCCACGGTGGAGGACGCCGATCTCCTTGTAGCCCAGACCGGGACCGGTGCGGACGTGGGATTTACCATCGTCGCCTTCGATGTAGCTGTGCTTGCCGCCGGTAACGGCTTCCATTTCCTCTTCGCTCAGTGCAACGATCTTCTCATTCAGTTCCTCATTCATCATGGTGATTGCCTCCTTTATCGTGGCGTTGTGTCGTTTTTGTTCCCTTGGTTGCAGGCGCAGTATAGCATGGTTTGCGTCACAGAAGCGTCACACCTGCTGGTGGCTGATTCCAAAGTGCAGCACGTCAATGGATTGGCAAAATCAAAGAGGATATACTTGCGCTTTGTGAATTGTTTTATTATAATGGATTCATAACAGCACGGCCTACTGGCTGATCAGGATGAATTGGAGGTACTGTGTTATGGATAAGTATATTGAGCTCCTTTTCGAGGGTGAATCAAAACAGGCGCAAAAACTGATGCGATCCATGATTCCGGACAAGCTGTATAAGTATGTGCCCCTCACAGAAGATGAGGTATTGAATGAAAGTAAATTTGATTGCGTCGAAAACAATACATTTTTCTTTTCAACTGTTAAAAATGTAAACGATCCCTATGAGTTCAAGGGTATTTATCTCACGGAAGAAGACCTTATCAACATCGGCTGGCCAGAGTCCGAGGCCAAGCGCATCCTGTCCTCATACGATCCGGACGCGTGGTTTTCGATAGGATGTTTTACGGGCAATGACGAGCACTTTCTGCCGATGTGGGCCTATTACACCAATAATTACAGGGGGTACTGCGTCGAATACAATGTCGATGACCCGACTCAGATCTTCAAGGTTCTCTATGATGCGGAGCGAAGCCCGGGCGCGCTTGCCATATCCGGATTGCTGTATGCCCACCAGGAAGAAATGAAACGGGAGGCCGAGTATATTCAGAGCTTATTGAAGACGGCTTTGTTTACAAAGCATATGTCATGGAGGTGGGAAAACGAATACAGGATACTCAATCCATTGACAGATCCAACAAGCCAAGGGTCAAAGGTTGAGCTTTCCAAAGTCGGATTGAGTACGGCAAGAGTCATTGCAGGGATTAACTGCAAGCCGGAACACCAGGAACGCCTCCACGCGATATGCAGGGATCATTCCTTTGCCTTTAGCAGGGCATTTGTCAGCAAAACCTCTTTTGGGTTTGAAGAAGCGTAATCGTGGGTAGAATGAAGCTGTTGGCATTCTTCATTTACATGCTACAATAATGGACGGAATCGGGGACGGTCCGCGAGCGGACGGGTCGGGATGAATATGAGCAAATTCAAAGCTTTTTTGGAGCGGAAGGATATCAAAATTTCGCTGCGGCGCTACGGCATCGACGCGGTGGGGGCGATGGCGCAGGGGCTTTTCTGTTCGCTGCTGATTGGCACCATCATCAACACCATCGGCACACAGTTTAACATTCCCTTCCTGACCACGCCGATAGCGACGGTGGCGGGGGTGGAATACACCCTGGGCGGCATCGCTACGGCCATGAGTGGCCCGGCCATGGCGGTAGCCATCGGCTATGCGTTGAATACGCCGCCGCTGGTGCTGTTTTCGATGATTTCCGTGGGCTTTGCTGCCAATGCGCTCGGCGGCGCGGGGGGCCCGTTGGCGGTGCTCTTCGTGGCGATCATCGCCGCGGAATGCGGCAAGGCGATTTCCAGGGAGACAAAGGTGGACATACTGGTGACACCGCTGGTCACCATCTGCGTGGGTATCCTCCTGTCATGGTTGATCGCGCCGCCGCTGGGCCGTGCGGCCATGTGTCTGGGTGACCTTATCAAGTGGGCCACGGAGCTGCAGCCCCTCCTGATGGGCATCGTGGTCTCCGTACTGGTGGGCATGGCGCTGACGCTGCCCATATCCTCCGCAGCCATTTGCGCGGCGTTGGGGCTGACGGGCCTGGCGGGCGGCGCGGCGGTGGCTGGCTGCTGTGCCCAGATGGTGGGTTTCGCGGTGATATCCTTCCCTGAGAACCGATGGGGCGGGCTGGTGTCACAGGGGATTGGTACCTCCATGCTGCAAATGGGCAACATCGTCAAAAATCCCCGGGTATGGATCGCGCCTACGCTGGCCTCGGCAATCACCGGCCCGATTGCCACCTGCGTGTTCCACCTTCGAATGAACGGCGCGCCGGTGTCCGCCGGCATGGGTACCTGCGGTCTGGTGGGCCAGATTGGCGTCTATACCGGCTGGGTCAATGACATCGCGACCGGGGCAAAGGCTGCCATCACCGGCATGGATTGGTTGGGGTTGATCCTGATCTCTTTCGTCCTGCCCGCCGTCCTCTCCCTCGCCATCCATGTCGGAGTGCGGAAGCTGGGCTGGGTAAAGGATGGGGATTTGAAGCTAAGCTGACGGATACATTGAGAATATACCGCACAATACGGGCGGCACCGTTGCTGCCCGTGCTGTGCTTTTTTATAATGTACTGTTGAAATAATGTCAATGATCTGCTATCATGGAACTGTGATACAGAATCTATAGGAAATACCGCATAATAAAGGCGGTCGATTCGCGAGTGTATTTTGGCGGGAAGCTTCGCTGCAGATCCGTCAGTCGCGCCTGCAAATTGCGCAGGCCTGCGGCGGTAAGCCAAGGAATTTGCAGGATGCAGCCGGCAGAAAAGGCACCGCCAGGCGTACCGCTGTATTGAGCGGTAGTTCCTATACAATACGACAGGAGGTTGACCCCATGAAGAACACCATCATTCGAGCCGCTTTTTTGATCCTGGCGCTTTTTCTCTGCGCGACAAATGTCCTCGCCGAGCCGATGGTTGGCGGCTGGGAGAACGTGATACACGAGGCGGCCGAGCTGCCCACGGAAGCCCAGGCGGCCTTTGACAAGGCCGTGGGCCGACTTGTCGGAGCGAATTACGTTCCTGTGGCGCTGCTGTCCACCCAGTTGGTTGCAGGGATGAATTATTGCATACTATGCCAGATCACCCCCGTGGTGCCGGACGGAACGCCGACCTGGGCGCTGGTGTATGTCTATGCCGACCTGCAGGGAAACGCGGAGATCACCAACGTCTACGAGCTTTACATCGACCGCCACAGCACACCGGCGGAATGAGAGCAAACCGTCTGCCTTCTAAACCTAGAGTGTGTTTCTAAAATCGGGAAGATGCATTTGGCTGGAAACTCCGTTGCAGTTACGGCGTCTTGAACTGCATTTCTGTGTTGATTTCCCTTGACTTAGCCCCACTAAGCCTGCG
>ONJE01000028.1 GCA_900318045.1 uncultured Eubacteriales bacterium | reverse complement strand
GGCTCCCTGCCGTGAAAAAAGCCCCGCCCGCGGCGTACATGCCGCCGCGTACGATTGAAGATCGGGGCGCTCCGCCCCCGATACCCCCGGCAAGTTAGCGTTGTTAAGGATCGCGTCAGCCGCCATTCCTGTTCCCTGTTCCCTGTTGCCTGCTCCCTTTGATCTACCCTTGGCGATTCCGCTAACGCCTCGACATATCAGAATTTACCCCACCAGTCCCATCCGCTTCATCTCCCTGCGCAATTGTTCTTCTTTATCCGCGTCCAGCGGAGTCAGGGGCAGGCGCAGGGTGTTTTCTATTTTGCCCATCATGGCCAGGGCGGCCTTGACGGGGATAGGGTTGACCTCGTCAAACAGGCGGCGGATCAGGGGCAACCAGTCCATCTGGGCCTCCAGGCACTTCTTCGGTTCGCCCCGCAGCCAGTCAGACACCATGTCGCTCATCACACCGGGGATGAGGTTGGCGGCCACGGAGATCACGCCCCTGGCCCCCAGCGCCATGGCGGCAGGCACCTGGTCGTCGTTGCCGCAGTAGACGGCGATGCCCTCGCCGCAGGCCCGGGTCAGGTCCGTCATCTGCCGCAGGCTCCCGGAGGCTTCCTTTACGGCGCACAGGTTTGGGTGTTTTGCCAGTTCCGCGACGGTGTCGGCGTCCAGGTTCACGCCGGTACGGGCAGGCACGTTGTACATGATGACGGGGATGTCCACGCTGTCGGCTACGGCGGTGAAGTGGCCGATCAGCCCCGTTCGGCTGGCCCGGTTGTAGTAGGGCGTCACCACCAGCAGCGCTTCCGCGCCCAACCGGCGGGCTTCGATGGACTGGGCTATCGCCCGACGGGTGTCGTTGCTGCCAGTGCCCACCACCAGCGGAGCGCGGTGCAGGCAGCGGGCGGCGGCGCATTCGACGATGGCGCTTCGCTCGCTTTCAGTGATGGTGGCCGGCTCCCCGGTGGTACCCAGTACCACGATAGCGTCCGCCCCGCAATCCAGCTGCCAATCGATCAGGTTTTCCAGTGCGTCGAAGTCCACCCGCTTGCCCTTGAAGGGCGTCACCAGCGCAGTGCCACAGCCGTAGAACAGGTTTCCGTGCATGTCCATGCCTCCTTCCCGTGATGTTTCATGGTATTGCAGCGGGGCGGCGCTCAGAACCAAAACGACAGCGGCGGTATCCGAAATCGCATTTCAGATACCGCCGCTGTTCTGCGCTATTATTCCGTCACCGTCACGTCCACGTCCGGCGTGATGGTAATCCTGTAGTCGGGATAGGCCCGGCGCATCTCCTCGTAGAGGGTGTCCAGCCCTTCCTTGGGCAGGATGTCAAAGCTCATCACAACGTCGAAACGCATCTCCTTCTTATCGGTATCCACGTAAAAACCGTGGAACTGCATGGCCCAGTCGTGGGCCAATACCCGGCTGCGAACCTCGTTTTGCAGTCTTGCGGCCTCGCCGCTGCCGGTGTTGAGGGCGTATACCCCTACGCTGGTGAGAATCACGCCGGTCTCCCGGTACACTCTCGCCTCCAGCTTGCGGGTCAGCTGGTCAACCTCCCGCACGGTCATGGTGTCCGCCAGCTCCAGATGGACGGAGGCCAGGTTTCGGTCCGGGCCGTAGTTGTGCAGGATCAGGTCGTAAGCCCCATACACCTGGGGATCTGAGACCAGTATGACGATGATCTTGTCGGTGAGCGTCTTGTCCGCCCGGACGCCCAGTATATGATCCAGGGTTTCACGCATCATTTCGATGCCGGACTTGATGATGAAAACGGAGATGACAAGGCCGACGAAGGGCTCCAGGGACAGGCCGGTGAGCTTGAAGATGACCGCGCAGGCCAGCACCGACCCGGAGAGTATGGCGTCGTTCATGGCGTCAGTCCCGGAGGCGATCAGTGAGGCGGAGTACACCTTCTTGCCCCGGGCAATCACATAGCCGCCCAGGAAGACCTTTATCACCACCGCCACCGCGATGATGAGCAGCGATAACAGGCTGTAATCCGGCTTCTCCGGGTGGATGATCTTCTTGACTGATTCCACCGCGGAGGTGAGGCCCGCGAAGAGCACGATGCCGGATATGATCATGGCGGTGAGGTACTCGATGCGCCCGTATCCCAGCGGATGCTTCTTGTCCGGCAGCTTCGCGGACAGCTTCGCGCCCACGATGGTGATGATCGAGGACATGGCGTCGGACAGGTTGTTCACGGCGTCCAGCACCACGGCGATGGAGTTGGACAGCATGCCCACGGCCGTCTTGAAGGCCGCCAGGAATACGTTGGTCAGGATCCCGACGACGCTGGTATGGATGATGACCTTTTCCCGGTTTATGTCCGGCGCTGGATTGTTGCTCATGTAAGGCTCCTTTCACCTGTTTCCGATGTTACTGTTCAGTCCTCCGCCGGGTTGATGTCCACCCCGGGGTAGCGCATCAGCAGGCGATTCTGCCTGAAGCCCACCTTCTCCAGCATCTTCAGCACGTGGGGGATGCGGGCGCGGACGTTGGCCTGGGCGCAGAAAAGGCGGGCGCGCTCGAATTCCTCGCAGGCCAGCCCCACCATGCAGGTGCCCACCCCCAGCCGCCGCCAGCGCTTGCTGGTCTGTATGTAGCCGATCACCCCGGCATAGCTCTCCCGCCAGATCAGGATCTCCCCGGCCATGCCGGTGGGGGAGACCGTCAGTATGCGCATGAAGCTCTCCCGGTCGATGTAGCTGTGCAGCCAGTCGAAGTCGTGGGCGGTGTTGTACAGGGCGTTGTAGCGCTCCAGGAAGAACTTCTGCTCCATGGCGTCGCTCAGGTCGTCCTTCACCACCACGCAACCCGCGGGCAGCCTGTAGTCGTATTCCAGCGGCAGCCGCAGCTCCAGCTGCACCAGCCCGTCGTTGTCCTTGAAGCCCATGGGGGCCAGGGCGTCAAGCGTCTCCTGGTCGTCCGGGTCGCAGCGGGTGTACAGCCGGCAGAATTTGCCCGAAGCGGTGCACAGCTCCCGCCCCCGGGCCACTGCTGCACCCAGCAGCGCGTCGGGCAGGGGGCTGCCCTCCAGCTGCAATCGCACCTGCACCGGCCGGGCCGGGTACAGCGCCGGGTTTTCGTCGCAGAAGATGGTGCAGGCGCCCAACTGGTTGCCCGTGTGCTCGTCGATGGCCAGGAAGGTGTTTTCGATGGGCTGGCCGTCCACGGGTTCTCTGGAATGTTTCAGCATCATGTCAGGGGTCCTCGCTTGAAAAATATAGCGCTTATCGCTTGGGGTTGAAGGATTTGGGCGGGCGATGGTCCACGATGTCGATCTTGCGCAGCACCTGGCCGGTAATATCGATGCCCAGTGTGCGGGCCAGCTGCAAACCGTACATCATCACATCGGCGAATTCCTCGGCGATCAGCGCCACACGCTCCGGGTCCCGGCCCGTCATCAGTGCCTGTACGTCGTCGGGGTTCAGCCACTGGAAGTGCTCCAGCAGCTCGCTCATCTCCACGGTCATGGCCATGGCTACATGCTGGGGATTCTGCACCCCCTCCACGCCCCAGCCCTTGCGCAGGCACATCTGGTACACCTGCTCCTTCAGCTGATTCAGCGTGGTGTTGCCGTCATTCATCGTCATATCAGATACTCCATTATACAATCCTATTACCACATATATAGTTTACGGCGCATGGGGGCGCTTGTCAAGGGAAAAGGACACATTGCGCCGATTCCGGCACACCCCGACGAAATTATGTTTTCTGCATTAAATAATGCCGCTTTTTGGGCACGGAGGGGGTATTTGTCTATTGACTTTGCTTTCAAACGGGATAGAATGAAGCCATAAAATGGAACGAGGAGGAAATATATCCATGAAACGCATCGTTGCCCTGATCGTTGCCCTCATTATGAGTTGCACTGCCGTGTCGGCCCTCGCCGCGGGCAATATCCAGGCCACGGACGACACCGCGTCCTACGTGCTTTCCCACTCCGACGGCTACCGCGTGTATTACTACGCCGTCGTCACCAACGCCGGCGACGAGCGCGCCAGCATCAATGACCTGCTGTTCGAGATCCGCGACCGCGGCGACGTCACCTTCGAATCCACCTCGAAGTACACCCTGTACCCCGAGATCCTGGAGCCCGGCCAGACCGGCTGGCTGGTCATCACCAAGGACGTGAAGGATGTGGACGAGAAAGGCTACATAGACCACATTAACCTGACCATCACCACCAAGGCCGCGGACGACGACAAGGAGGTTCGCCCCCTGACTGCCGCCGCTGAGTACGTGGAAAAGGACGAGGACGACAACGAGGATGTGCTGCGCGCCACTGTGACCAACGACGGCACCGGGAATGCCTTCAAGATCAACGTGGCCGTGGCCGCCCGGGACGAGGCGGGCAAGCTGCTGTACATTGCCGGCGAGGGCACCAGGGACATCGGCCTGGCCGCCGGAAACGCCCTGCTGGTGCGCTCGATGATCCGATCCGACATCATGGATGCCATCGAGGATGCGGGTGCGGCCATCGCCGCCACCGAAGCCATGGCCTACCAGGTGGTCGACACCGACGACTGACACCGTTCGCGGTCTGAGGCTGTCTCAAGTCTGTCGTGCGGCCTGAAGCAGCGGCGCCTGCGTCACCGCTACGTCCAAATGGGCATTGAGACAGCCTTCCCCCTGAAACCCCATCCAGGAGACGAATACATGGTTTCCAAGAAGAGAACCGCCATCATGGAATCTGTGCTGAGGCTGCTTGAGGAGCGCCCCCTCAACAAGATTACCGTCAAGGACATCGTCGATGAATGTGGCATCAACCGGAACACGTTTTACTACCATTTCGAGGATATCTCTTCCCTGATCGAGGCCATCATCATCAGCGAGGTGGATCGCGTGATGACCCAGTACCGGGACATATCGTCGTTGGAGGAGTGCATGGAGATGGCCATGCGCCTGGTATCCGACCACAAGAATGCCATCTACCACATCTACAATTCATCCAACCGGGATTTCCTGGAACGGCGGCTGATGGAGATTTGCAAGCACGCCGCCACCCAGTTTGTCGAAAAGACGGTGGGGGACCAGGCCATCCGCCCCGAGGACTACGACATCATCATTCAAGCCTATAAGTGCGAGCTGTTCGGGCTGGTGATTGACTGGCTGAACAGCGGCATGCCGGAGGGCATGGACGAGCGCTTTCTCCGATTGTGCGAGCTTCGCAGGGGCAGCATCGAAATGATGCTCCGGCGCGGCATCGTACAATGATTGCAAACGCAAAGGGCAATAGTGGCCCCTTCAACAAAGGCGAATCGGCGGCAAGCCTGCCACCACAGACCTGCCAAAAGTATATAGCGGTGGCGACTGCGCCGCCACACAATCGGAAACAGGACCAAACGACAATTCAAAGGAGCGTGCGCAGCATGTATTCAATCAAGCTGATACGGGCTGCGAAGGCGGGCTATCTGGTCCTCGCGGCGCTGTTTGGCATCATGGGCGTCGCGATGCTGACCTGGCCGGATATCACCCCGGATATGATCGGCTGGGGGGTGGGGGCGGTATTCGTGGCCTTCGGCGCTGTCCGGATCATCGGCTATTGTTCCCGGGACCCCTACGGCCTGGCCTTCGAGCACGACCCGGTGCTGGCCATACTGGCCATCGCCCTCGGCATGGCGCTGATGCTCAGGCACAACCTGGCGGCAAACGTGCTGGGGTTGGTGCTGGGCGTCGGGATGGTGGGCGATAACCTGTTCAAAATCCAAACGGCGCTGGAGGCCCGCCGGTTCGGGCTGTCAACATGGTGGCTGATGCTGGCACTGGCGGTCATCGCCGTCGTCGCCGGAGTCCTGCTGATCTTCTGCCCTTTCCAGGGGACGCGGGTATGGATTCAGGCGATGGGGGCTTCAATGCTGTCCCAGGGCGCGCTCAGCTTCTGTGTGGCGCTGTGCGCGATAAGGGTACCGTCCCGGCAGTGGCTGGACGCCATGCTTTGATTGTTAAACGTGTCGAAGGAACGGAGGCTTGTATATATGAAACGCAATGGCTTGCGTCGCGTCGCGGCGGTGATCGTCCTGTCCATGCTCTGCGGGAGCACAGCGCCGGTCGCCCTTGCGGAGGACAAGAAGGAGACCGTCTATGTCTTCGCGGACGCCGAGGGCAATGTGAACGACATCACGGTCAGCGAGCGGCTGTATAACTACGAAGGCAAGGATGAGATCGTGGACGTCACCCGCCTTGAAAACATCGAAAACATCGGCGGGGACCAGACGTATTCCACCGTCACCGACGGCGTGATCACCTGGAAAGCCGGCGGCGACGAGATCACCTATGAAGGCACCTCCGACGCGCCCCTGCCTGTGGCGGTACATTTCGAATACAAGTTGGACGGTCAGCCGATCAAACCCGAAGACCTGGCCGGCAAGAGCGGCCATTTGCGGATCGACGTCAGCTACGAGTCGCTGCTGGAGGACGAGGTGGTCGTCAACGGCCGGCGGGAGAAGATGCCCGTGCCCTTCCTGATGGTCAGCGTTGTCAAGATGGACGAGGAGAAGTTCTCCAATGTTACCGTCACCAACGGCAAGTATGTCACCGCGGGCAACCTGCGTGGTGCGGTGTGCTATGGCCTGCCGGGAATCGCCGAGGCGCTGCACCTGTCGGACTACGACGAGGTGGATATCGACGTGCCCACGCACTGTACCATCGAAGCGGACGTGGTGGACTACGCCTCCGACGGCTCCTATACCTTCGCCACCAGCTATGTGGCGGACATCGTGGATAAAGAGGACAAGATCGACCTGGACACCGACGCCTTGGGCGCGGACCTGAGGGACGCCATGGACCAGCTGGAGGACGGCGCGACAGCGTTGGCGGATGGCACCGGCGCGCTGCGGGACGGCACCGAAGCCCTGGCGGAAGGCGCGGACCGGCTGGCCGACGGCGCTGTTGACCTGCTGGACGGCGCGAAGCAGCTCAACGACGGCGCTAATGACCTGGAGGACGGCGCGCGGCAGCTGAGCGAGGGCGCCGGCGACTTGAGCGATGGCGCACAGGCGTTGGATGACGGCGCGGATGAGCTTCAGGAGGGCGTCGACGCGCTGTACGACGGCACCGACGACCTGCTGGACGGCGTTCGGCAGTTTTCTGACGGCACCGCCACCCTGGCCCAGGGCCTGGACGAGATCGACGGAAACAGCGATACTCTGGTGGACGCCGCAAAGCAGGTGTTTGAGGCCTTCATCGATACCGCCAACGACGAGCTGGAACGCAAGAAGGCCGACTTCAACAAGTTGAACATTAAATTGAAGACGCTCACCCTGGACAACTACGCCGAGGAGGTATCCCGGCTGGAGCGGGAGCTGCTGGACAAGGTAGTGGACTACGTATACGCCCAGGCCAACAGGCAGCTGGCCGCCAAGGTTCGCGCAGCGGTGAAGGAAGAGGTTGTGCGCCAGGTGGAGGAAGCCGCCTACAAGCTGGTGGTGGACGGCGTCAACGACGCGGTTCTCAAAGAGGTGCGGACCCAGGTGGAAGCCGGCGTCCGCGAGGTCGTGGCCCAGAAGGTACAGGAGGGCGCCGAGGCCCAGGTGAAGGAACAGGTCGAAGCTGCCGTGCGCGCGCAGGTACAGCAGAAGGTCGAGGCCGCTGTCGGCGAAGCCGTGATGCAGAAGGTGCGCGAGGGGGCAGAGGCCCAGGTGCGACAGAAGGTTGAGGCCGCCGTGCGCGAACAGGTCGTCGCTGCAGTGACCGCTGCGGCCCGGGCAAAGGTGGAAGACGCCGTGCGCCATCCCGATGCCGCGACCATTGAGGCCGAGGTCGAAAAGCAGCTGGCCAGCGACGCCGTGCAGGCCGAGATCGACGCCGAGGTTCAAAGACAGCTGGAGTCCGACGAAGTCAAGCAGATGATCGCCGCCCAGGCGGAAGACGCCATTCGCAAGGCGGTGGCGGTGGAATATGAAAAGGCGGTGCGCCAAAAAGTGACCTCCGCCGCCGAGGACAGGGTCCGGGAGGAGGCGACCCGGGCTGTGGAGGCTGAGATCCGGAAGCAGATCGCCGGGAGTTTGGAAAATGCCCGGCAGGCAGAGGAAGTTGAATCGCAAACCCAACCCGCCGTGGAAGCAGGCGAAGGTCCTGCCGATGAACAGGCGGTCGAAGCGCCGGCAGCCACGGAGGAAGCTGTCCAGGTCGGCGGGACGGACGGCGAGCCCCAGGATGCCCCCGAAGAAGAAGTGACCGAATCCCAGGAAGCCCCTGGCGAGGATGCGCCCGAAGCAGAGCAGGATATCCCCGGCGAGGATGCGCCCGAATCCGGGGACACCCCTGCCGAGGATGCGCCCGAATCCGGGGACGCCCCGGTCGAGGATGCGCCCGAAGCACAGGAAGCCCCCGCCGAACCGGAAGCCGGGACGCAGGGCGATGTTCCTGAAGAAGCGCAGGCCCACGATGTGTCGGAGCAGTCCGCTCCCGAACAGCAGCCGGAAACCGGGACCAGGGAAGAGAAGCCGGAAGAACAGAAGCTCAAGGAACAGCAGCCCGAAGAACAGCAGCCGGAAGAACAGCAGCCGGAAGAACAGCAGCCGGAAGAACAGAAACCGGAAGAACAGAAGCCGGAAGAACAGAAGCCGGAAGAACAGAAACCGGAAGAACAGAAGCCGGAAGAACAGCAGCCCGAAGCGCAAAAGACCGAGGGACAGCCGCCGGAAGGACAGCAATCGGAAGCACAGAAGTCCGGGGAGGGAGAACCCACGGCAAACGCGCCCGCCGAAGCCACAGAATCCGGCGACATACGGGCGTGCCTGTCCGTGATGCGGCTGATGGGCTTTACTGCCCTCGCCGAGGAAGAGGACGAGAAGGCCCAGCTGGAGAAGCTGGTCCGGGAAAAGATGGCCTCCTCCGAGGTCAGGGCGAAGATCGACGGCATCGTCGCCAGTCAGATGGCTTCCGACGAAACCAGGGCGGCCATCGATAAGGAAGTCGCGCGGCAGATGAAGTCCGATGAGGTCGCCGTGGCGATGGACGCCGAGGTGCAGAAGCAGCTCAAGGACCCGGACAACCAGGCCCAAGCCCGGGCCCAGGCCGAAAAGGCCGTCCGCGAGAAGGTGACAGAGGCCGCGCGGCAGAAGATCGAGGCCGCCATCTTCGGCATGTCCGAGGCCGAAATCCAGGCGCTGGTGGACGAAAAGATGGCCTCTGACGAGATCAAGGCACAGATCGACGCTGCTGTCGCTCAGCAGATGGCAACGGACGAAATCGCGAAGACCATCGAGGACAATGTGCAGGCTCAGATGGATTCCGACGAAGTGAAGGCCTCGATGGACGAGGCTTATCAGCAGCAGCTGGCCACGGACGAAGTGAAGGCCGCCATCGACGAACAGATGGCGATTCAGATGGCTTCCGAGGAAGTCAGGGCGATTGTCGAGGAGAATATTCGGCAACAGCTGGCCTCCGACGAGGTCAAGGCCATGATCGACGCGGAGATGGAGAAGCAGATGGCCTCCAAGCAGGTCAGGAAGACCCTCGGGGCTGAGATCAGGAAGCAGCTGGCCAGCGATAAGGTGAAGCAGCTGATCAAACAGAACATCGACGAGCAGTGGGCTTCCGCCGAGGTCAAGGCGCAGATTGCCCAGAACATCGATGAGCAGATGGACTCGAAGAAGGTCAGGCGGATCATCGCCAAGAACATCGAGGAGCAGAAGCACAAATCCGCCTACCTGAACGCAGTGGCGGAAGCCCTGGAGGAGAACGGCAAGGACGGCGACGCCTACCGGGCCCTGGCAGACCTGCTGGACGACCTGTCAGACATGGAAGACTTCTACAACGGCATCATCGACTATACCGACGCTGTGGGCCAGGCAGCCCAGGGCGCGAAGAGGCTGGACGACAGCGCGACGGAGCTGCTGGAGGGCAGCGTGGAACTGAACGACGGCGCGAAGGCGCTGTCCGAGGGCGTGGAGACACTGGGCGACGGCACCGGTGAGTTGGTGGACGGCGTGGACCAGCTGGACGACGGTGCGTCGGCACTCTATGACGGCGCGGGACAGCTGGCGGACGGCAGCGGCGCGCTGTTGGACGGCGTGCAGACGCTCTGCGACAGCAAGGACGATCTGGTGGACGGCGCGTATGCGCTGTTCGAGGGCGCTGTGGAGCTGGACGACGGCATGAATGCCCTGAAGGACGGCCTGGAGCAGCTGGACGAGGCGGCCATACAGAAGCTGGTGGACCTCATCGACGGCGACTTCCGGACCCTCTCGGATCGCACGGAGGCCATGCTGGACCTGATGAACGACTACCCGTCCTACGGTGGCCGGTCGGAGGAGATGTCCGGCGTCACTGCCTTCGTCATCCGCACCGAGGCCGTGGAGGCGGCTGAAGAAAGCGTAACTGATCGTTGAATTTGCAGCGGCGGCCTGCGGGCCGCCACTGTGGCGGCACAGGCGCCTCCGCTGCAATCCGCCCGTTCAATCGGCGGAAACCAAACGATAACCATTCCCCCTGGAGGGATAGACGTTGAAAGCTTTTGGAAAGATCATTGCAAAGTACAAGATCCTCGTGATTCTGGTGTGTGTGGCGCTGCTGGTGCCCTCCGCCATCGGCTATATCCGCACGAAGGTCAACTACGACATCCTCAGCTACCTGCCGAACAGCCTGGAGACCGTCTACGGCCAGGATATCATGGTGCAGGACTTCGGCAAGGGCGCGTTCTCGATGGTGATCGTCGAGGGCATGGGCAAGCGGGACGCCGCGAAGCTGGAGGAAGCCATGGAGGCCGTCGACCACGTGGAGGAGGTTCTGTGGTACGACGACATACTGGGGCTGGACGTGCCGGAGCAGATGCTGCCCGAGCGCGTCCGCAAGGTGTTCTTCAAGGGTGACGCTACGCTGATGATCGCCCTGTTCGACAATACCACCTCCGCCGAGAGCACCATGCAGGCCATACAGGACCTGCGCAAAGTGGTCACCAGGCAGTGTTTCATCAGCGGCATGGCAGGCATCGTTACCGACATCAAGGCGCTGGCCATGTCTGAAATGCCCATGTACGTGGTCATTGCGTCGGTGTTGTCGCTGATCGTGCTGATGCTGACCACCACTTCCTTCGTGGTGCCGCTGATCTTCCTGTCCAGCATCGGCGTGGCCATCGTGTACAACATGGGCACCAACGTGTTCCTTGGACAGATATCCTACATCACTCAGGCGCTGGTGGCAGTATTGCAGCTGGGCGTGACGATGGACTACTCCATCTTCCTGCTGCACAGCTACGAGGCAGCGCGGCAGACCATCGATAACCGGGAGGAGGCCATGGGAGAGGCCATTGCCGAGACCTTCTCCTCGGTCATCGGCAGCTCCACCACCACCATCGCGGGCTTTGCGGCGCTGATCTTCATGACCTTCGCCCTGGGCCGCGACCTGGGCGTGGTGATGATCAAAGGCGTGCTGATCGGCGTGATCTGCTGTACCACGTTCCTGCCCGCCATGGTACTGACCTTTGAGAAGGCCATCGAAAGGACCCGTCACCGCTCATTTATCCCCAACATGGACCAGCCCTCAAGGTTCATCATCAAGCGGCCGGCCATCTGGATCGCCATCTTCCTGATCGCCATCGTGCCGGCCTACAGGGGCAACAATGCTGTGCAGCTGTACTACAACATTGACAAGGGCCTTCCCGATACGCTGGACAGCGCCATCGCCAACAAGAAGCTGTCCGAGGAATTCAACATGTCCAACATGCACATCATCATGGTGGACAGAAACCTGGCCGGCAAGGACAAGCTGCGGATACTGGACGAGGTGGAGAAGCTGGACGGCGTACAATGGGCGCTGGGGATCAGCAGCGTGACCTCGTCGATGATCCCCGAGGACATGCTGCCCAGGAAGCTGGTGGACGCCCTGCGCACCGACAACTGGGAACTGATGATGGTCTGCTCGGACTATTCCGCCGCAACACCGCAGGTCAATGCCCAGATTGCGAAGATCGACGAAATCGTCAAAGCCCACGACCCAAAGGGCATGGTCATCGGTGAAGCGCCGCTGATGAAGGACCTGGAGGACGTGACCTCGGTGGACCTGGTGCGCGTGAACACCGTGTCCGTGCTGGCCATTTTCATCATCGTCATGCTGGTGTTCAAGTCCATCAGCCTTCCGGCGATACTGGTGACGGTGATCGAGTTCGCCATTTTCATCAACATGGCCTGGTCCTACTACACCGGCGTGCAGCAGCCCTTCGTGGCCCCGGTGGTGGTGGGCACCATCCAGCTGGGCGCGACGGTGGATTACGCCATACTGATGACTACCCACTACGTCCGGGAGCGCAAGGGCGGCCTTGCCAAGCGGGAAGCCATGCTCAAGGCCCACGAATCGTCGGTGGTGTCCATCATCACAAGCGGCTTGAGCCTGTTCGCCGCCACTGTGGGCGTGGCGCTGTACTCCCGGGTGGACATGATCAAGGCCATCGTGGTGCTGCTGGCCCGCGGCGCGCTGATCAGCATGGTTGTCGTGATCGTACTGCTCCCCGCCATGTTGCTCACCTTCGACAAGGTGATCTGCTACACGACGGTGGGGATGAAGGAATGCGCGAAGGGCGAATAATGGAAATGGTACAATTCTGATTTATCGGGGAGATCGCAGAGTGTCCAAAAGTAGCCTCCCGGAAAAATGTCCAGTGGACATTTTTCAGCGAGATGGGGCCGGTAGGCCCGCGGTAGGTGGCTTTCGGTGAAAACGCTTGCGTTTTTGCCGAAAGACGGAAGAGGTCGTTCTCCTGGGAGAAAGCGCGCAAACCGTCGATACCGCAGGGGGACCGACCTCTTCCGACCCGCCCGCGGCGGTCCACCTTCCCCTGCTTCCGCGCTTGCGCCAGCCGCTATTTCTAATCCCTGAGCATTAGCTCGACAACTCTGTATTTTTGCCTTACAGATTACTCCCCATCAGAGGTAAAAAACAAAATGATGAAATGAGTTGGAATGCATACACAAGTATAGAAGTACTTTCAAATGGCAGCAGGAGGATTTTATGAAAAAGACACTTTTTGTGTTGCTGGTAGTAATGACTCTGCTGTCATTTTCAGCAAGTGCCGAACCCATTCGTTTGGTTGTTTCCGGCAACGATGTTCCCATGGAGATTCTGGAAGAATACGCGCGGGAACTGGGCGACATTTCTATTGTTCTGTACGAGAAGGACAACACCGAGGATCTTGTGACCGAGGCTTTGACACACAAGGACAATACGGATCTGTATTTTCTGAGCACCAATATTGACCCGGTTTACATACAATTGAGGGACAAGGGCTATCTGATGCCCCTTGAAGATGAGACGCTGATGCGTTATGCTGATGCTCTGGAGCCTGCCTTTCAAAAGATCGTTATTGCAGGTGGACAGCTGTGCGCGATACCATACGATGTTATCGTTCAAAGGACATTTGAAGTCGATCGAGCCCTCTGGGCGGAAATCGGCCAGAAGGGCCGCGCTTATCCGGACACTTGGGAAGCTTTCATGCGCTTCATGGCGGATGAGTACCCCACCCTGCGTGAGAAATACCCGGAACTCTATGCCTTTGACGCGGACTACAGCCGAACGCTCGTGCTCCTGGCGCAGAATCAACTGTATGCCTGTCTCTCAGAGGAAAACACAAACGACGATTCGCTTTGGAATGCCTTCGGTGAAGCTTTGTTGTGGTATCGGCTGACAGACTGGACCCAGAGCTATCCACAAGAGAATTCTCGCGGTACCAGAGTCTTGTTCTCTCTGCTGCCGCAGCCCTACATCCACGATGACGGCGCGCATGACTATATGTTGCTGGGACTGGGAGAGGCTCCCGGTGTTCTCCGCGTTTCGCTGAATTTGACCGCCATCAACCCAGAATCGGCGCATAAAGAAGAAGCGTTGGCGCTGATTCGACTTATGGCTGAGCGGGTGCCGCAAACAACTCGCCTTGTACTGATGCAGGAGGAACGTGAACCTGTCATTGATGAAGAAGTGGAAGTCCGATGGCAGGCGGCACAGCAAATGATTGAAGATTACGATAAGCGCATTCAGGCGGAGAAGGATACCGTCCGTCAGAACGAACTGTCTGCGGAGAAGGAGACCTATCAACAGAGTGCGGTGGAATTCTACCAAAAATACAGATACATCGTGGGGCCGGATGCTATAGAGCGATTTAAGGAGGTTGCAAACGCGGGTTATTTGATTTCCTACAGTCCATTACTCTCCCACGAGGAGACAGAAGTTCTGGATCACCTGCGTGGAGAGATGATGCAAGGCAATATTGAAGTAGGGGACTATGTGCATGCGTTGCGCCAGCGATGGGAAGCAAACCTCGCAGAGGGCTATTAACAAAATTCGAATGAACGTATGGATTGCATTGAGATCTTCCGACATTTACAAAGGACTAATGACATTCAAAATAGCTTCTATAACTTCCAACACATTTTATAGATACTACCGTAACACTCTGACCACGAGTAAAACTAGCATACAAAAGAGGGGTTAATATGACTGTAATAAGAGCGATTAGAAGAAAGGCATTTAGGCTACAAGTAATGCGCTCCTATTTTAAAAACTCAGGATTGGTATTCCTTTCGAAGTGGATTATGTGTATCTTTACTTGTGTTTTTTATGCTGTTGAAAGCAGTATCTACCAACAACATCATACGATCTGGGCAGAAAACGTTCAAGACACCTTGCTTGTGTTCTTGATATGCTACCTCCTGCTTTTCTCTAATCTTAGCGAAAGTATTATTCTATGGTCGAGAGGACGGGAAAGCATATGCCGCGCCAGTGTACTTGCCGGTGGAAAGCGGTGGCAGATCGTTATGGAACAACTCCTTAATCTTACAGGAATAATAGTTTTTGGAATATTGAGTGGCGTAAGCCTGTGCTCTATTTTGTTACATGCCAAAATTGTATGGTTTTCAGGATTTGCACCAGAGCTGAAATGGATGGGAGGCTTACCATTATTGATCTCGTGCTTGCGTGAACTCTATACTGCCTTGTACAGTGTTCGTGCGGCTGTGATTGATTTGGGAGGCTGAATACAACGATGAAAACTCAATTTTATTATGCACTGCTTGATATAGGCTCTGAATGGCGCAAGATAATCAAATTCATTTTTCAAATGCTGCTTTCCTTACTGGCATTTATGTATATTGTCAGTTCTATATTTCAGCAGTTGGGTTTTTCCCAGTGGCTACAAGGTAAAGCCGATTACGAACATACTTATATGTTGTACGATGCGGATACGGCTGATGTTGAACGGTTTATACCTGAGGGAGAAGAAAGAGAATCTCTCGCCCAAGAGTTTTACCGATGGATTCGGGAGGATTCTGGCGCAGTCAGAACATACAGTGTGTTTGATTACAATTTGCCGATCAAAGATGAAAGGTTGGATGCGTCTCTATCCGTCGGTAAAGATGAAGGCGCACTGCTCTACCACTTTGTGTTTGTCGATGAAGGATTCTTAAACGAGTTTTCTTTAGGGGTAAGCAGCGGAGAGACTTTTATGCCGTCTGATTATATGGCGGGAGTTATGTTAATCCCTGCATTGATGGGAGCCGATTTTGCAAAAAAAGTCGAGGTTGGCGATTGCCTCGCAGGAATGTTATCTGTCAAAGGCATTCTCAAAAACGACTCACACTATATTCAGCCTTCTTGGACGAATGAACTGATGTCCCTCGATAAGAGCATAATTCTCCCGATACAGTATGCCGGCAATGCAGACGCCAATGACATTTATATGGCAACCTTTGGGACGTGTGTAGTGTCCGAAGGAGAAGCGTGTTTAGACAGAATCGTTGAACATGCCAGGAAATTGAAACTGTACGACATAGAATATCGAACGATTGGAGAGCAGAAGGATTTGATTGAATCAGGGCTGCGCTGGGAACTTAGCATTGAAGTTGTTTTGCTGTTTGTTATCATATGTTCATGCATGACCTGTGCAATTACACGGCTACAAACTTTTGTCGAACAACATGCCAGGGAGTTCTCTATCCACCTTTTCTGCGGAGCCCAAAACAAGGAGATCATGCTTCGGTTAATCCTGCAGATGTTTGTTCCGGCGACATTTGCGTTTGGACTGGCGGCTTTGATTTATGCTTATGTCGGGAGATTGAGCATAATGATTGTCGCCTGTGCCGCGCTCGCAAACCTCGTTATTATTACCGGTATTCTTCTGTTGCCACTCCTTCGATTCAAGAAGAAAAGTATAAACATTTTACTTAAGAGGAGCGAATAGTCGTGATCAGGCTGGAAGCTATTGAAAAAACGTATGAATTGTGTGGGGTAGAGACGCATGTCCTTCGCGGGATCAGTTTGCATATTGAAAAAGGTGAAATGGTTGCGATCATGGGTCCATCAGGTTCCGGAAAGTCAACACTGCTCAACATTCTGGGCCTGATTGATCGACCGACCAATGGACGGTATTGGATAAATGGCATTGATGCATTATCAATTACGCGCCATGAGGCTGCACATATGCGTAACGGAGTGCTTGGTTTTGTTCTACAGGATTTCGCGCTCGTGGAGGATTGGACCGTATGCCGCAACATTGAGCTTCCATTACGCTATGCAGGAAAGCAGAAAGCGGGACAAAAACGAATCGAAGAATTGCTATATATGTTGGGCCTGGAGAATCTTCGTGATTACCCAGTCCGTTTTCTTTCCGGAGGGCAAAAACAACGCACAGCCATTGCTCGGGCTTTAGTGAATGACCCTGAAGTAATCCTTGCTGACGAACCTACCGGTGCCTTGGATAAGAAAAATGGAGAAGCAGTGATGCAGTTGCTGAAAGAAGTAAATTCTCAGGGGAAAACAGTTGTTGTTGTAACACATGATAGCGATATCGCTTCTTTTTGTGACAGGAAGCTTGTCTTGGTTGATGGGAAATTTGTACAAAGGGGTTAAGCTTCACCATCATGTAAGGAGAAGAAAGATAATCTCTGGAAGGGTGCTTTTGGATGTGCCAGCCGCTATTCCTATTGCCTATTGCCTCGAGCAACAGCTCGCCAAATCTGAATTAATTATACTAATCTCAATCTAAATGTATGCAAGCATGCGAGCGGATTTTTCGTCATACCAAGGCGAAGGCCCGCAGGCTTGCTGGCGGCAAGTCAAGGGAC
>ONJE01000034.1 GCA_900318045.1 uncultured Eubacteriales bacterium | reverse complement strand
TCGCGGTGCCCTCATAGACCTCGGCCAGCGCCGACGCGCTAAGCGCCAGCACGGCCAAAAGGGCTGTCAGCTTCTTCAACATGTTCATCGTCCTTTCAGGCCAGTTCGCCCGTGTCCGCCAGCACATACGTCCGGTCGCCCACCGTCAGGGTGACGCCGTTTGCAGTCACGGTGTAGCGGTAATCGCCGGAGGCCCATCCCGCAGCCCGCAGCGCGGCGTAGTTGTTGCCGGTCAGGCCCGGCTGGGTGGGGAAGTCCACCGTTCCTTCGTTCAGCGCCAGCTTCAGCGAAGTGATGCCGCTTCGCGCCAGCGTCTTCAACGCGCCGCCGTTCAGCAGCCACGCCTCGGCATCGCCCGCCGGGGTCAGCGACAGCGTATCGTTCTCGACGGACGCCCTGAAGGGGCTGTCGTCGCTGAGGCGTATGTCCAGCGCCGTGTCGTCCAGGGTCAGCCGCGTCATTTCCGCCGCGTCGTCCAGCGCCAGGACCACTGCGCCGTAGAGGCGCATGTCCTTGTTGCCGGAGGTGTGGGTGTTGGTAAGCGCCTCGCCGGGGGTGATGGTAAATCCCTGCTCCTGCGCAGCCTCCGAGCCGCCCCCCTTCGCGCCGCCGCCGGAGGGCTTGCCGCCGCCGGAGGGTTGACCTCCGCCCTGCTGCTGGCCTTCGCCCTGCTGCTCCTGAGATTGCTGGTCTTCGGACTGCTGGTCCTCGGATTTTTCTTCACCGGATTTTTCCTCGTCGGATTCCTTTTCCTCGGATTTTTCTTCTTTGTCTTCGTCGGTGGGCGTTGCTTCAGAATCATCGCTCTCCTCAAGCTCAGGTTCCTCCACCTCAAGAGCGTCTCCCGGCTCGACGTCGGGCGGTACGGCTTCGGCGTCCTCCCCGGCCTCAACCACGACCTCGACTTCGGGCGCTTCCGGCGCGTCTTCAGAGCCTTCCCCGGGCGTTTCCTCCGTGGGCATGTCTTCCCCGGTTGGCGTTTCTCCGGTGGGAACCCCTTCCTCTGCGGGCGTTTCCTCTGCCGTGGTTTCCTCCGCCTCAGTGGCGAGCACCCTGAACACCAGCTTTGCCCTTGCGACCGCCTTGCCATCCCGGATGGCCTTGACTGTGGCGGTGTACTTGCCCGGGGCGAGGTCGCTCACGGACACCTTTGCCGACTTCTTCTTCGTGGTGGCGCTGTAGACGCCGCCGGAGACGCTGACTTCGTATTCGTCGCAGTCGCCCTTGCAGCTCCAGGACAGGGTGATGGTCTTTACCTTGGAGGGGTCCACCCGGTACGCGCCGCCGGAAACCTCCAGTCCGCCGGGCTTCGATATGGAAAGGCTCAGGCTGACCTTGGTGCTGTTCTTCGACGTGGATTTATCACTGGAAGACGCCTTTTCCTGCTCGGAGGATGTTTTTGCGCTGGCGATCTTGCGCTTGATCGCCGCTGCCGCCTCCGACGCGGATGCCGCCGAATCTTCCCCGGACGTCGACAACAGGCTGTTTGCACTGGCCACAGGCAGTGCTGCGGCCAGTGCCAGCGCTATGGCCACAGCCACGGCCAGCAGCTTATTCCTCCGCACGGTCCGTCACCCCTTCGTCAGCCGCGTCGGCCTCGCCGGCTTCGCCGCTGCCGGCGTCCTGGGTGGTCACCACGGCGCTCATGCCGTAGCGGGTGTTTTCGTCGGGGGTAAAGCCGACGTAGACGGTGTAGGTGACGGCGCTCTCGGTCTCGCCCTCGCCGCCCTGGGCCTCAGATGCGTCGGCGATGGCGGAGATGCCGGTGATGGTGCCGGGATAGGTAACCTCTTCGTCCTGGTTCCAGAGCAGCTCGACACTTACCGGATCGCCCACATGGATGGCGGACAGGTTGGCCTCCTCCACGCTGGCCTCGATGCGCATGGCTCCCTCGGGGTAGATGACGGCCACCACGTCGTCCTTCTGGACGGTGCTGCCCTGGGTGGCGTTCAACTGGCTGAGTATGCCCGGGGTGCCGGCGGCGATGGCGCTTCCGCTCATGTACAGCCCATCAAAGGATCCGTCCAGCGTCTCGAACAGCAGGTCGCCCCGCTTTACCGCGTCGCCGGGGGCCACGGCGATGGACACGATGCTGCCGCTGCCGGTCACTGCGGTGGGGCTGGTGCGGTTCAGCGTGCCGCGGCCGATGCGCTGGGTGGACACGGCGGCGTCGCCCCTGTAGACGTTTACGGTCTCGCCCACCAGGAATTCGCCTGAGGTGACCCTTACGGTGTAGTCGGTGCCCTCGATGGCGGTGATCACGCCGGTGCCGGTGTGGCTGCCGTCGGAATAGCAGCTCAGGTAGACGTTCTCGCCCACGTGTACGAACTTGGTAGCGGTGGTGTTGTAGGCGTTGGTGGTGGAGGCGGCGATGCTGTACACGCTGCCGCCCTCGATGGACACCACGGAGCCATAGAGGCTGCTGACTGTCTCGGCTGAATCCCCTGGCTGGCCGAACACGCCGGTGACGATGCCGTCCTCCTCGGCGTAGACCTTGGTGGTGGACAGCTCGACCAACAGCGTGTCGGCGCTGACTCTGTCGCCCACGTCGCCGTTGACGGCCTGCACCTTTCCGCCGATGGGAGCGTAGACCTCGCAGGTCTCGCTTGCGGCAACCGTACCGGTAAAGGTGATGCTGTCCGCCAGGGCAGCGGGGGAGAGCAGCAGGGCGAGGGCAGCGAGCATTGCGATGGATTTGCGGGTGGATTTCATGGTGGAAACCTCCTTTGAAGAATTGGGAGTGGGGAATGAACGGTGTATGCGGCGGCGGCGCGGCCGTCGCCGCTGGGATGAAGCGGGACCGGCTTCATCACGCCGACCGCAGCGCGTCGATGGGGTTCAGCCTGCTGGCCTTGCGGGCCGGGGCCCAGCCGAAGATGATGCCCACGGCGGCTGAAAAGCCCGCCCCAAGAACGATGGCGAAGGTGGAGATCACGAAGCTGGTACCCATGACCTTCGAAAGCACCAGCGACAGTGTCAGCCCCAGCAGTATGCCCAGCGCGCCGCCGATGACGGACAGCAGGAACGATTCGATCAGGAACTGGGCCTGGATCTGCCAGGGGATGGCTCCCAGTGCCTTCTTCAGGCCGATTTCGGTGGTGCGCTCGGTGACGGTGGTCAGCATCATGTTCATGATGCCGATGCCGCCCACGATCAGAGCGATGGAGGCGATGCCCGCCAGCAGCGCGCTGACCATGTTGAGCATGTTCTGCATGGTATCCTCGATGCTGGACATGTTCATGATCTCAAAGCAATCCTCCTCGTAGCTGAACATGGCGTCCAGCCGGGCCTCCAGCGCGTCCGAGGCGCTCTCGGAATCCACCCCCGCCGCCAGGTATACAGTGAAGCTGGTGACCACGTTGGCGCTGTTCAGCTTCAGGGCGGTGGTATAGGGGATGAAGATGTCCGGGCTGCCGCTCATCATGTCGCTGATGTTGCCGCTGCCCTCCTCGCTCGTCAGGCCCACCACCGTGAAGGGGATGCTGCCGATGTACAGATTTTCGCCGATGGGGTCCACGCCGTAGAAGAATTCCTCGACCATGTCCGGGCTGATGATGCACACCCGGGTCATGTTGTCCTCGTCGGTGAAGTTGATGGCCCGTCCCCGGGACAGCAAGTCCGGGTTGCGGGTAAAGTAGTAGCCGTTCTTGCCGGAGACCGATATGCCGGTCTCATAGCTGCCGCCACGGGAGACGCGGGCGCTGAAGGCCACGCTCGGGGTGACGCCGTCCACGATATCCATGGCGGCGATCTCTGCCAGGTCGTCGGTAGACAGGCCGGATTTCAGGTCGCTGCCCGTGACCGTGACCGTCAGTGTACCCGCGCCCATGGCGCTGAAGCTGTTGGACAGCGAGCCGGAGAAGCCGTTGACCGTGGTGATCAGGGCAATCACCGCCGCCACGCCGATCAGTATGCCCAGTACCGTCAGGAACGAGCGCACCCGGTTGCCCAGTATGTTGGCAAGGGACATCCGCACGCACTCGCCCAACATGATAAAGGTGGAGCGAATCGAATCAAGCATCCGCCGTGCCGCCTCCCTCCGTGAGGACACCGTCTATGATATGTACGACCCTGCGGGCGTACTTCGCGATGTTCATGTCGTGGGTAATCATGATGATGGTGCGGCCCTCGTCGTTCAGCTCGCGAAAAAGGCCCATCACCTGCCTGCCGGTCTTCTGGTCCAGCGCGCCGGTGGGCTCGTCCGCCAGCAACAGCGTGGGGTTGCCCACCAACGCCCTGGCGATGGCCACGCGCTGCTGCTGGCCGCCGGACAGCTGGTTGGGGGTGTGGCCCATGCGGTCGGACAGCCCCACCCGCTCCAGCATCTCCCGGGCCCGCCGCCGGCGCTCCCGGACCGGCACCCCGGCGTAGATCAGCGGAAGCTCCACATTTTTCTGGGCGGTCAGCCGGGGCAGCAGTTGGCTGTTCTGGAAGATGAAGCCGATTTCACGGCTTCGGATGCGAGCCAGCTCGGCCTCGCCCAGGTCCTCGATGACATGCCCGTCCAGCACATACCGGCCGGAGTTGGCCACGTCCAGGCAGCCGATGATGTTCATCAGCGTGGACTTGCCGCTGCCCGAGGGCCCCAGCACCGACAGATACTCGCCCCGCTCCAGGCTCAGGTCGACGTCCTTGAGGATGTGGGCCTGCTCCTCGCCCATCCGGTAGGACTTGTTGATCTTCTCCATCCGGAAGAAGGCGTTTTCCGTGTCGGAGATTCCGGACGCCGGGGCGGGGGATTGTCCCCGGCGCTTAAGGCTGTTCATGCTCATCAGTTGCCACCGCCCCCGCTGCTGCTGCGCTGGCCGCCGGAGCCGCTGCTTCTCTCGCCGCCGTTCCAGTTGCCCCGCTCGCCGTTAAAGTTGCCACGGTTGGGCATGTTGCCGCCGGGACCGGTCGGAGGCTGGTTGAACTGCTGGCCGCCGAACAGGCCGCTCAGCAGGCCGCCGGAGCTCGTCTCCTCGGCCTTGGCCTCCACGTAGACCTCGTCGCCGTCGGAAAGACCGCTGGTGATTTCGATATAGTTTCCGTTGGAAACGCCGGTGGTCACGTTCACCTGCGCCAGCTCGCCCGCGTCGTTCTTCATGTACACGAACGCCTGGTTGGTGTTGTCGAAGCTGAGGGCGTCCACCTTCAGGATCACCACGTCCTTCGCTTCCTCCTGTGGGATGGTGACGGTCACCTGCATCCCGGGCAGGGCGCCGCCGTCAACGTCCACATAGGCGGTGGCGGAGTAGTAGGCCACGTTGCCGGTGGAGGCGGATATGTAGTCGATGGCCGCGATGCTGGAATCGTAGGATTTTTCCAGCGCCGTGACGGTGACGGTGCAGGCCTGACCCACGGCCACGTCGCTGATGTCGTATTCGTCGACCCGGAAGGTGACCAGCAGGTGGGCGAAATCCGCGATCTGGACCAGCGTGTCCCCGGCAGCGACGGCGTCGCCCTCGGCGAAGTTCAGCACATTTACCCGACCGTCGAAGCCGGCGGTGACAGTCTCGCCGTTGGCCAAACGCAGCAGCTTGTCGTCCTCCTTCACATCGGCGCCGACCGGGGCATAGATGGTTTTGACGGTGCTGGACGACGTGGCGGTGTAGCTGGCGTTGTCGATCAGGCTCAGGTTGCCGCTGAAGCTGAGGGCGTTGGAAATGCTGCCGGTGGTGGCGGTGTAGGTGTCGTAGGTGGTGGTGTATTCCCGCTTAAGCGAGTTGTAGGCGAACCACCCGATCCCGCCTGCCAGCGCCAGCAGCAATACAATCAGTATGACCCTGCGCACAACCTTCCGTTTGCGGGGTTTGCCGGGATTCATCATGGCATTCAACCATCCTTTCCTTCAATGGGCAAATATTACTGCCGCAACCTAAATTCAAACATAAAAAAACCGCGCTCCGGCAAAGCAAAGTATGGATGAATTGAAAACAAAGTGGAGCGATATAATAGCGATGCCGGGTACGATGCCCCGGGATTGTAATGAACCCGTGAAATTACATGCAGAGACAGATAAGTAATTAATTCTGTAACATGGGGATGCTATAATAATATATTGCGCAATATCAGAATGAGGAAGAAACAACCTATGAGATACAAGAGAGCGGCGCTGGGGCTGCTGTTGGTTCTGTGCTTCGCACTGTCGGCCTGCGACAGCGCGAACAAGGCCGTCGAGGTCGCCGACTCCGCGACGGAGACCGTCCAGGCGGGGCTGGACACGTCACGCTTCCTGCGAATCGTCGACGGGAACCCGGACACGGTGGACCCCCAGTGCACCAGCGGCTATTATAATGTGGCTTTGAATGTTTTTGACCGCCTGGTGGAGGTCCGCGTGGACGCCGACGGGAACAGCACCATTGCGCCGTCCCTGGCGAAGACATGGGAGATATCCGAAGACGGCAGGACCTACACCTTTACGCTCCAGGAGGGCGTGCGCTTCAGCAACGGCGCGGCGCTGACCAGCGCGGATGTGGGCTATACCCTGCGGCGACTGCTGACCCATCCGGAATCCCGCAACGGTGATATCGCCAGCCAGATCCTCGGCGCAGCCGAGCTCAGGGCGGGCGGGACGGATGTGCTGTCGGGCTTTGCCGAGCTGGATGATTACCGCTTCGCCATCACCCTTTCCGAGCCCTGCGCGGCCTTTCTGGCCTGCCTTGCCACGCCGGGGGCATCCATACTGGACGAGGAGACCACCGAGGCCGCTGGCGGGCGATTTGGCCGGGAGGCAGAGGCCACCGTCGGCACCGGTCCCTTCATATTCAGGGAATGGCAGAAGGACGAGCACCAGGTGCTGGTGGCAAACCCGGATTGCTGGTGCGGCACGCCCCGTTGCGAGGGCATTGTGGTCTTCAATGTCAGCGATCCCGAGACCTGTCGCCGGATGTACGAGGAGGGCGCCCTGGATATACTGGATCTGGAGAGCCTGGGGGACGACGCCGAGTATTTCATCCACGGCGACATCTACCAGCCGCTTTTGCAGCAGGGTTACCGGGTGGGCATCACCTACGTGGCACTGAACGAGGCTGTCGAGCCCCTGGATGACGCCCGGGTGCGCAAGGCCATGCAGCTTGCCCTGGACCGGGACAGCATCATGCGCGTCGCGTGCAACGGACGGGGCAGCGTGGAAAACGGCATACTGCCCCGGGGCCTGATCGGCCACAACCCCGCGCTGCCGGAGATTCCCTTCGATCAGGAATGGGCGAAGCGGCTGCTCACCGAGGCGGGCTTCGAAGACGGCTTTGAATTGCCGATGGTCATGCCCGACACCGCCAACCAGAGCATGAGGGACGTGATGAACCTGCTGATCTTCATGTGGCGGCGGGTGGGCATCTACGCCCGCGTGGCCTATGTCAGCGAGGAGGAATTCATCGAGCAGCGCTCGGCGGGCCTTATCGCCTGCTATGCCGCTACCTGGTCGGCGGACTTCAACGACCCGGACAACTTCATGTATACTTTCTTTGGCTCACAGGCCAACACCCGCCGGCACGGGCTGTGCTACGGCAACGCCGGGGAGATGGCCCGGGTGGCCAGCGCCCGTTCCATCGTGAATGAAGCGGACCGCGTGGCGGAGTACCAGGCCTTGGAACAGGCCATCATTCAGCAGGACGCGGCCTGGATACCGCTGTATTCGCGGCAGCACTACTTCGCCGTCAGCAAGCGGGTGGACGGGTTCCGGGTTTCCTGGAACGGCTGGTCCAGCAACCGCTACAGCGACGTTGCCGTGCTGGAGGAACAATAGGAGGTTTCTATTGAAATCCATTCAAACCAAAATCACTGCGCTGATCATGGCCGCCATCGTCGTGAGCGTGCTGCTGGCCGGCGGCGCGGGCATATACGCGCTGAAAACTGAAAACGACGTGGACACCTCCATGGAGATGGAGATGCTGTGCGTCAATAACGCCCAGACCATCGACGCCTATCTGAACAGCGTCAAGCAGTCGGTGGACATGATCTCCCGGTATGCCCGGGAGAACATGTCCAGCGTGGAGCTGATGGAGGGCGGCGTGCTGGGCTTCGACGGCAGCGGCGCAGCCCTGATCGACCGGGACTGGGGCACCAACCGCCAGCGGGTGCTGGACAACTACCTGAGCCGGCACATCCGCAGTATCGCGCCCATGTTCCTGAGTATCGCCAACCACACCAAGGGCGTCGTGGCCTTCTATTACAGGCTCAACCCGGAAATCAGCCGCCAGGAGCAGGGCGTCTTCTACTGCAAAACCAGCGCGTCCGCCTTCGCCGAATCGCCCATGACGGACATCATGGCCTACGTCCCGAACGACATCAATCATGTCGGCTGGTATTACCAGACGCTCCAACGGGGCCGTCCCTCCTGGCTGGCGCCCGCCTTCAACGAAAACATCGGCCAAAAAACGCTGGCCTATACCACGCCGATCTACATGGCGGGCACCTTTGTGGGCCTCGTTGGCATGGATGTCAGCTTCGACGCCCTGGTCAGGCAGGTGCAGGACATCCACATCTTTGAAACAGGCTAGGCCTGTCTCACCGACGATCGGGGCCACGTGCTCTACCACCCGCAGGTGGCGGAGGGCAGCAGCATTGAGTCCATCAGCCCAGGCCTGATGGACACCGCCCAGCTGTTGCGGCGGGATGGCAGCCAGGGCATCGCCAGCTATTCCATTGGCGGCGAGGCCAAACGCATGGCCTTCACGTCGCTGTCCAACGGCATGCGCCTGGCCGTGGTTGCCCCCGTCCGGGAGATCAACCTGCGCTGGCACAGACTGGTGAACGGCGTCATTTTCATCACAATGCTGGTGATGGTGGTTTTCATACCGTTGATCACGCTGATGAGCAGGCGCATCATCAACCCACTGAAGCGGCTCACCGCCGCCGCCGGCCAGCTGACCGAGGGCAATTACGATGTGGAGCTGGATTACAGGGGCGAGGACGAGGTAGGCATACTGACGGAGACCTTCCGCCACCTGGTGTCTCACCTGCGGGTCTACATCAGCGACCTGAACAGCATGGCGTACAAGGACGCACTGACCGGCATCAAGAACAAGAGCGCCTTCGACCTGTTTGCCCGGAAGATGGACGACATGATCGCCACGGCGCCCGCGGACCAGGCGCCCCGGTTTGCCATCGTCATGTTTGACTGCAACGAGCTGAAGGAGATCAACGATCAATACGGCCACGAAAAGGGCGACGTCTACCTGAAGACCGCCAGCCACCAGATATGCAACACCTTCAACCACAGCCCGGTATTCCGGCTGGGCGGCGACGAGTTCGCCGTGGTGCTGCAGCAGGCCGACTTCCTGCGGCGGGAAAAGCTGCTGGAGGAATTCGACAGGACGAGCACCACAACCAATGCTGAAAACGCCGACAGCTGGAATCGCGTGAGCATTGCCAAGGGCTGCGCGGTGTACGACCCCGCCATCGACAAAAATACCGCCGACGTGCTGCGCCGCGCCGACGAGGCCATGTACCGCGACAAGAACGCCCATCACGCGGGCACCCAGGAGCGGTAATCACACTGTCAGGTGAATCTGTTCACTCCGATCAAACGTATCAAATGCAGCGGCGGCCCGGGGGCCGCCGCTGCATTTTCCTTCGCCTCTACGCTATGCCTTCGAGCACAACTACGCCGCATTCGCGGCTCTGTTCAGGATGACAATGTACAGAGCTCTGTCATTCCGAGCGAAGTCGGGGGATCTTTACTGACTCTGATAATACTACATTCCGAACTCCGCCTTCAGCTTCGCGTACATCACATCCCTGGGGGCCTTTCGCTTCGTCCACAGGGTGTAATTGATCGCGCCCTGGTTCACCAGCATCCCAAGGCCGTCGATGGTGTGCGCGCCGCGTTGGGCGCAACGGCTCAGGAATGGCGTATCCACCGGGTTGAAGATCACGTCGCAGGCCACCATGCCGGGGCGCACGCTGTCGAAGTCCACGTCCGGGCATTCGTCCCCGTGGGGATGCAGGCCCACGCAGGTGGCGTTGATCAGTATGTCGGTGTCCTCGGGAATTCTGGCCGCGCCCTGCCAGGGAATGAAGCGGGCCCCGGCCTTTGTGTTTTCGCGGATGACCGTCGCCAGGGCCTCGCCCCGGTCGGTGTTCCGGTTGACGATGGTGATAAACGCTGCCCCGGCCAGCGCGCATTCCACGCCGATGCTCCGCGCCGCGCCGCCCGCCCCCAGCAGGCAGATGGACTTGCCCGCCAGCGGTATACCGGCGTCCGAAAGCGACTGCACAAAGCCCTTGCCGTCGGTGTTCTCGCCAAACAGCGTGCCGTCCTCCCGGCAGACCACGGTATTCACTGCGCCGATGACCCGGGCGGCCTCAGACAGCGCATCCATGTGCTTGAGCACATTGATCTTGTGGGGCATGGTCAGGTTGACGCCCCGCATGTTGAACGCCCGAACCCCTGCCATGGCGGCGTCCAGGTCGCCGGGCAGCACCTTCACCGTGATGTAGCGCCAGTTCAGGCCGTCGTATTCGAAACCCGCTTCTTCCATGACGCCGGTGGGGTTGCCGTCCACGGGGTCGCCCAGTACGCCCACCAGTTCGGCACGATAGTTTTTCTCCACAGCCGTTACCTCCTTGATATCGTTCATTCCATTTTTATAGCATCAATCAGTGCTTCCGTGTCCGCCTCGCTGTACACCGCTACGCCCATGGCGGCGAGGGCTTCCGCGGTCACCCCGCTGCCGGGGACCCTGCGCCCGGTGAAGCTGCCGTCGTAAATTTCCCCATGGCCACAAGAGGGGCTTCGGGCCTTCAACAGGGCAAGCCTCACCCCGTACAGCCGCGCGATCCGGCAAGCCTGGGCTGCGCCGCGTCGGAAGGCATCGGTCACGTCGGCGCCGTCCCTTGTCACGACGCGCCCGCACCGTCGCTCGGAAGGCGTGCGGGGTGTGGGCAGCCCGCCCAGCTGCTCGGGGCAGACGGGGATCAGCTGGCAGAGTGTCATCAGCGCGTCAAGCTCAGGCAGGGCCTGGCCGCAGCCGTCGTAGCGACATTCGATGCCCATCAGGCAGGCGCTGATCAGCATGGGTGGCCTGTTCATCGTGCGATCATCTCCCGTCCGCGTCGTCGTGCATAAATCAATGACAGTTTACCATGCTCCGGCAGGAATGTAAATCCCCATCCCACGGGATTTTGAAATCGTGAAATGGGGTGAATGAAGAGGGATAGTTCGTAGCGTGGCCGATCAAAAGTGCTCATGATGGATGTATAACAATTCTTTTGTTAAAAAATATAAATTTCAGTAAAAAACAGGTTGACAACAAGGCCGAAACATGCTATTATATGTCCAGAGAGAGGGAGAACAGAAAACCTCTTGGGGAGATAGCAGATCTCCAATTCAGAACAGAAAGGGAGGCGGTGCCATTGTACTATAGCGAAGCACAGTCCCTGGCCTGCATTTCCCGATTGAATAACAGATGACAATTTCTTTCGGGACCAGGTTTCCAGCATGATGCGACAGGTCCACAATGTGAAGCGGAAATGATTGCTCATGGGAAATGCAGGCACCCCAAATACTCCGGGTAAGCGAGATTAAAATATAAAAACCGAATAGCCATAAGTAATTCCCGCCGGCAGCAGATGTCGGCGGGTTTCATATGCGGTGGGGGAATGGCTGGTTTTCGCGCGGATGTATGTTACAGCTCAGCGTCCCTGATAAATACCCTCAGTCTGGCCTGACGGCCAGCCAGCCCCCTCAGGGAGGGGGCCTGAACGGGAGCCTGTAAGGCGCATTCTCACACCAAAAGGCTCCCTCCCTGAG
>ONJE01000004.1 GCA_900318045.1 uncultured Eubacteriales bacterium | reverse complement strand
GGCACGCCTGGCGGTGACTTTTCTGCCATCCGCATCCTGCCGCCCGTATTGTGCGGTGTTTCCTTTATGCTTCGAAAGACCTTCGGCAACGACCACGCCGCCTGCGCGTCTCTGCTCAGGACGACAAAGGACATACCTTTGTTATCGTGTTCGAGGCCGAAGGGTATTTTTGTTGCGATTAAATATGAAAACAGTATTGATTATGAATTGCTTATTGCTCCGCGACGGCCTCGCTTAGTGCCTCCCAAGCCTCGTACAGCGCGTCCAGCTGCGCCTGGGCCTCCCGGTGCTCCCGTGCCACCCGGGTGGACTCGGCGGGGTTGGAATAGATATCGGGCTGGCCCATCTGATCCTCCAGGTCGGCGATGCGCTGCTCGGTGGCAGCGATGTCGTCCTCGGCCTTCTTCAGCTTCGCCTGCAGGGCCTTGGCGGATTCCTTCGCCAGCCGCTGTCGCCGCTTTTCCTTGTCGATCTGGGTGCGGGTTGCGCCTTCGGCGGCCCATTCCGCTTCGCCGGCGGCCTGTACCCGCTTCTTTTCCAAATAGTCGTCGTAGTTGCCCAGGTATTCTACCGTGCCCTCGGGGCTCATTTCGATCACCTTGGTGGCGACCCGGTTGATGAAATAGCGGTCGTGGCTGACTGTGAGCAGCGTGCCCTCGAAGTCCTCCAGGGCGGCTTCCAACACCTCGCGGCTGTCCATGTCCAGGTGGTTGGTGGGCTCGTCCAGAAGCAGCAGGTTGTCCTGCTTCAGCATCAACTTTGCCAGCGCCACACGGCCGCGCTCGCCACCTGAGAGAGTGCCCACCGGCTGGAACACGTCGTCTCCGGTCAGCAGGAACAGCGCCAGCACGCCCCGCACCCGGTCGGGTTCAAGACGGGGAAAATCGTCCCAAACCTCGTTCATCACGTCCTTCTCCGGGTGCAGGCCGGCGTGCTGCTGGTCGTAATAGCCCAGGTCTACATTGCTGCCGAAGTTCACCGTGCCGTGGTCGGCGGGCAACTTTCCGGCGATGATGTTCAGGAGGGTGGACTTGCCTACGCCGTTGGGGCCGATGATGGCCACCCGATCTCCCGAGCGCAGGTGCAGGCTGAAGTGTTCGAACAGCGTGCGCCCTTCGAAGCCCTTTGAAAGGTCACGAAGCATCAGCACATCGTCACCGGAGCGGCGGCGGGCGGTGAAGTTGAAGCGCACCTTCTGGTCGCTGACGGGTCGCTCGATCCGCTCCAGCTTTTCAAGCCTTCGCTCCCGGCTCTCCGCAGCCTTGATGGACTTCTCCCGGTTGTACATTCGGTAGCGGGCGATGATGGCCTCCTGCCTTGAAATCTCGGCCTGCTGGAGTTTGTATTCCTTTATCTGGCGCTCCAGGTTGGCCTGGCGCTGCACGGCGAAGCGGTCGTAGTTGCCGGTGTACTGGGTCAGCCGCTTCATGGACAACTCGGCCATGCAGTCGCAGACGGCGTTCAAAAAGTAGCGGTCGTGGCTGATGACCAATACGGTGCCCCGATACTTCTTCAGCGTCTCCTCGAGCCACTGGGTGGAAGCCAGGTCCAGGTGGTTGGTGGGTTCGTCCAGCATCAGCAGGTCCGGCTGGGTCAACAGCAGCCGCGCCAGGCACAGCCTTGTCTTTTCGCCGCCGGAGAGGAGGCTCGCAGGTTGGGTTTCCCGTCCCCGGGCGAAGCCCAGGCCGGCCAGTACACCCTGTATGCGGCTGGGCCACTCGTAGCCCCCGGCGTCCTCGAAGCGGTCCACCAGCCGGGTATAGGCCTTTGACAGCTGCTCAAAGGCCTCGGGGTCGCCGTGCTTCTCGGCCATTTCATGCTCCATTTGGCGCATCCGGGCCTCCATTTGGCGCACCGGCTCGAAAACACGCTCCAGTTCCTGCTGGATGGTCAGTTCGCTCTGTATGTCGGCATCCTGGGTCAACATCCCCACCCGCATGTCCTTTACCAACGATATCGTGCCGGAATCCGGGGCCATGTCGCCGTTGATCAGCCGTAACAGCGTGGATTTGCCGCTGCCGTTCACGCCGACCAGACCCATGCGTTGTCCGGCTTGCAGGGTCAGGTTCACTTCCTTCAGGATTTCGTTCATCCCGAAGGATTTGTTCACGTTTTGGAGGGTCAGAAGTATCATTCGTGTGACCTTTCTGTATCGATCGTGCGCCGCATGATCCGCATTCTGACGCCCGTATCCTGGATCAGCAGATCGCCCTTCATGCGGGCCAGGGCCCAGGCGGTGTAAAGGTCGCCCGCGGAACCGGACAGGTTTGAAATCTGTATGATCCACAGCGGCCAAAACCATGCCTGAGGCAGCTTTGTGATGGCAATTTGCAGTGCTGCGCCCCAAACTGCCACTGGCGCGAGGGCAGTGACGATGTGGGAGGGCTTGTCAAACCAAACCGTGCTGCCCGCGTAGGCGTAGGGCAGCTTCAGCCCGTAGGTTGGCCTGACGCCGGACAGGACAAACATGGCAATGCCGTGGGTCAGCTCGTGCAGCGGTATGTAGACAACCAGCGCCAACCCCAGGCAAGGCCACATATACCATCTTGATGCCATGAGCCGCCAGGAGGGTCCAACCGGCACGGTCAACAGCCCGACGATCACCGGTACGACGATCAGCGCCAGCGATAGAATCACCAGCGCCTTCATCTGACTGCGGTTGCGCATGAAGTCCAGCGTCCCGGCATAGCGGTAGCCCGGGGGTAAGGTTTTGTGGTTCATGGTGGTCCTTTCGGGAAATTCTGATTTGTCGAGCTGTTGCTCAGGCAATAGGCAATAGGCATAGCGCCTGACGCATCCAAAAGCCTTCCCCAGCAGGCGCAGCCTGCGTTTTAGGGGAAGGTGGCTTTCCCGGAAAATGCTTGCATTGGTCCGGGAAAGACGGAAGAGGTCGTTCTCCTTGAATAGAGCACGCAAACTGGCGATACCGCAGGGGGAACGACCTCTTCCGACCTCGCTAACGGCAGCAAGCTGCCTGCTCGGCCACCTTCCCCTGAACCGGCAGCTCCGCTGCCTGGGGAAGGCTTTAGCCAACGCGGCAGCCGCCATTCCTGTTCCCTGTTCCCTGTTTCCTCGTTTCCCCGACAAATCAGAAGCTATACCATCTTCCGCTCGCCCCGCAAGGCAGCACGCCCCCGGCGGTAACAGGGAGGACAACCTCGTCCGCGTTGACGCTGCCGCCGCGCCTGCGGGCCACGGTCATGGTCAGCAGATTGTTCAGCACTGCGGGCTGAAGCCCTGTAGTGTAGCTGTTGATCAGCATGAACAGGGCGTCGTCGGCCAGCACCTTCTCACAGGCGTCCACCAGGCCGTACAGTTCGTTTTCCAGCTTCCACACCTCGCCGCCGGGGCCGCGGCCGTAGCTGGGCGGGTCCATCAGTATGCCTTGGTAGGCGTTGCCCCGGCGGGCCTCCCGCCGGACGAATTTCAAAGCGTCGTCGATGATCCACCGCACGCTGGACTCGTCGATGCCGCACAGATTCCGGTTTTCGCCAGCCCACTGCACCATGCCCTTGGCGGCGTCCACGTGGGTCACCTTCGCCCCGGCCATCGCGCAGGCGCAGGTGGCGCCACCGGTGTAGCCGAAGAGGTTCAGCACCTTAATGGGCCTGTGGGCGTTTTCGATCAGTCCTGACATCCACTCCCAGTTCACCGCCTGTTCGGGAAACAGGCCGGTGTGCTTGAAGCCGGTGGGGCGCACGTAGAATTTCAGGCAGCCGCAGCTGACAGTCCAGCGCTCCGGCAGTTTTTTGAAAAATTCCCATTCGCCCCCGCCCTTTTGGGAGCGGTGATACCAGGCGTCTGGTTTCTCCCACAGTCCGGGCTGTTGCTTCGGCCATATGGCCTGGGGGTCGGGGCGGCGCAGCACAATGCCGTTCCAGCGCTCCAGCTTCTCGCCGTCGCCGGTGTCGATGACCTCGTAATCCTTCCACCCGGATGCAATGAACATGTCGAACACCTCACTATTTCCTTTTCATTATATGGGGTTTTGCAGGGCGCTTCAATCAAATTTGTATAAAAAATGATTCCGAGAGGTAGATTGTTAAGGAAAAGTGTGATATAATAACTTATCCGATTCATCTGACAGCAAGCGGAGGCGCGTCAATGAAGATTGGTATACTTGGCGGAACCCTCGATCCCGTACACAACGGCCACATCGAAATCGCTACGGCGGCGATGGCCGCGTTGGGGCTGGAGCGGGTGGCGCTGATGCCGTCGGGGGACCCGCCCCATAAAAACCGGGCTACCAGCAAGTGGGACCGGCTGCGCATGGCTGAGCTTGCCGCTGAAGCCCACCCGGGCCTGTACGCCAGCGACCGGGAGATTCGCCGGGAGGGCACCACCTATACGGTGGATACCCTGTCCGCCTTGGTGGTGGAGCAGCCCGATGTGGAATGGACCTATATCCTCGGTGCGGATGCCCTGAACAAGCTGGACACGTGGAAGGAATTTCCCCGAATCGCCCGGCTGTGCTCGTTTGCGGCGGTCAGCCGCCCGGGCTGCGACGAGGACCTGGCACGCCTGAGGGCACGGGCCATCAGCAGCTGCTACCATACCCGGGTGGATTTGCTGCCTGTCAGCGGCCCGCCGCTGTCCTCCACGGCCGTGCGCAAGCGGGTGGCCGAGGGATTGCCTGTCGACGGGTGTGTGCCGGTGGCAGTGGCCGACTACATACGGCAAAAGGGGCTCTATCTGTGCAAATACAGCGAAGAGCAGATCATGGAACACCTGAAGGGGATGCTGACCTACCACCGCTTTACCCATACTCTGGGCGTGGCCGACACCGCCCAGCGGCTGGCGACGAATTGCGGCGTTGATCCGCTGCGGGCGCGATTGGCGGGGCTTTTACACGATTGCGCAAAGTCCATGCCCCTTGAGGAGATGCGGGAGATGGTGGTGAACAACCTGGACGACCTGGATGTCGAGGAGCTGGAGACGCGGGCGATTCTTCACGCCCCGGCGGGCATGGTGATGGCCAGGGATGTGTTCGGTGTGCGTGACCCTTCGATTCTCAGCGCCATCCGCAAGCATACGGTTGGGGATGGGGAGATGTCGCCGATGGACGCGCTGATCTACGTCTCTGATTTCATCGAACCGGGGCGGGAGCCCTTCCCAGGGCTGGAAAAGGCGCGAAAGCTTGCGGAGAAGGATATCTACAAGGCTATGGTTTGCTGTACCCAACTGACCGCGAAGCACCTGAAATCCCAGGGCAAGCACGTTCATCCCCGTTCCCAGGCGCTGCTTGACAATTACGACAAGTGAGAATAATTACGGGAGGTTGACAACATGATCGAATCCAAGGCATTGGCTGAGAAGATCGCCGGAATTCTTGACAACAAGGGCGCGACCGACATACAGATCCTGGAGGTCGGCCACATGACCTCCATCACCGACTTCTTCGTGGTCGCCAGCGGTCGCAACGTGCAATCCGTGCACACACTGGCCGAGGACGTGGAGGAGCACCTGGCAGAGGAAGGCATCGAGCCCCGCCGCAAGGAAGGCAAGAACGGCGCGCGCTGGATTGTGCTGGACTATGCCAACGTGATTGTGCACATCTTCCACCCCGAGGAGCGCCAATATTACAACATTGAACGGCTTTGGCAGGACGGCACCAACGAGGAGCACTACGAGGGGACGAACTGATGGAAATCCGCGCAACGTCCTGGCGCAGTATGAACAAGTCCTAAAGCTGTGATTTTGAGCGGAGCCGGAACCGAAGAATCCGCATTCGTTCAATGTTGCCGGTCAACGCAAGTTTAACTTGCGGAGCATGTTATAAAATGATATACTGCGATTAATGTGAAGAGGGAGACAAGTAGGTCGCTTTCAACGCACCAGAGAGCCGCCGGCGGGTGAAAGGCGGTTGCGCGAATCGGCTGAATACACTCCGGAGCACCGCACCGAAGGGTTATAAACCTGCGTAGGCCGCGGCGGGTGCGCCCGATACAGCGTGGGAACGGTGAAAGCCCGTTCCGTGAGGGCACTGGCCGCGAGGCCGCGCCAAATAGAGGTGGTACCACGGTTACAACCGTCCTCTGCTGTCGGCAGGGGACGGATTTATTATTGGAGGCTGATTCACAATGCCAATTACCGAAATTCTTGAAAGCAACGCCAGAAAGTACGGTTCAGAGATCGCTCTGGTGGAGATCAACCCCGAGGTGCGGGAGGACCGGCGGGTGACCTGGAAGGAGTACGAGCTGATCGAGCGCGGCGCTTCTGAGGAGTTCCGCCGGGAGATCACCTGGAGCGTGTTCAACGAAAAGGCCAACCGCTGTGCCAATCTGCTCACCAGCCGTGGCATCAAAAAGGGCGACAAGGTGGCCATACTGCTGATGAACTGCCTGGAATGGCTGCCCCTGTATTTCGGCATCCTGAAGACGGGCGCGCTGGTCGTGCCCATGAATTACCGCTATTCCGCCGATGAGATCCAGTATTGCGCGGAACTGGCGGATGTAGACGCCATGTTCTTCGGACCGGAGTTCATCGGCCGCGTGGAGGAGAGCATCGACGCCATGCCCCGGGTGAAGTTGCTGTTCTACGTAGGCGACAACTGCCCGACCTTTGCCGAGAATTACCTGCACCTGGCGTCCAACCAGCCCAGCATTGCCCCCAAAGTGCCGCTGAGCGACTCGGACGACGCGGCCATCTACTTCTCCTCAGGCACCACGGGCTTCCCCAAGGCCATCCTGCACAACCACGAGAGCCTGATGCACGCCTGCAAGGTGGAACAGAAGCACCACGGCCAGACGCACAAGGACGTGTTCCTGTGCATTCCGCCGCTGTACCACACCGGCGCGAAGATGCACTGGTTCGGCTCGTTCCTGGTGGGCGGGCGAGCGGTGCTGCTGAAGGGCGTGAAGCCTCTGACCATCATCAAGACCGCTGCCGAGGAGCATTGCTCCATCGTGTGGCTGCTGGTGCCCTGGGCCCAGGACATACTGGACGCCATCGACCGGGGAGAGATCAACCTGGATGACTACGACCTGTCCGCCTGGCGGCTGATGCACATCGGCGCACAGCCCGTGCCCCGCAGCCTGATCAAGCGCTGGAAGGAGAAGTTCCCAAACCACCAGTACGATACCAACTATGGCCTGTCCGAGTCCATCGGCCCCGGCTGCGTACACCTGGGCGTGGACAACATCGACAAGGTAGGGGCCATCGGCATTCCCGGCTACGGCTGGCAGGCCCGCATCGTCGACGAGAAGGGCAACGACGTGCCCCAGGGCGAGGTGGGCGAGCTGGCCGTGAAAGGTCCCGGCGTCATGACCTGCTACTACAAGGATCCCAAGGCCACCGCCGAGGTGCTCCATGGCGACTGGCTGTGGACCGGTGACATGGCCATGCGGGATGAGGAAGGCTTTATCTATCTGGTGGACCGCAAGAAGGACGTCATCATCACCGGCGGCGAAAACCTGTACCCGGTGCAGATTGAGGACTTCCTCCGCGCCCACAACGACATCAAGGACGTGGCCGTCATTGGCCTGCCGCATCCGCGCCTGGGTGAGATCGCCGCTGCCATCATCGAGCTGAAGCCCGGCGCGACCACCACCGAGGCGGATATCGAGAAGTTCTGCCAGGCGCTGCCCCGCTACAAGAGGCCCCGGAAGATCATCTTCGCCGACGTACCCCGCAACCCCACCGGCAAGATCGAAAAGCCGAAGCTGCGCGAAATCTACGGCGCAAAGCAGCTGGTGGCCGAACAGGTGGAGCGGTAAGATAAGGCTTACAAGACCGATACAAAAAAGACAAACACAGCGATTATCACTGTGGTAAAATGCTACCACGACGATATACTTCGAAAGGTATGATTGATATGAGCCAAAGAGTCCACAGGATCTACAATCCTGCCATGGAATGTATCAGCCGCGACGAGCTGACGGCCCTGCAGGGCCAGCGCCTCGCTGCCACCGTGAAGCGGGAGTATGAAAATGTGCCCATGTACCGGGCGCGGATGGATGCCGCGGGGGTGAAGCCCGAGGACATCCGCAGCCTCGAGGATCTGAAGTACCTGCCCTTCATGGAAAAGACCGACCTGCGGGACTATTACCCCTTCGACCTGCTGGCTTCGCCGAAGAGCGAGATCGTGCGCATTCAGGGTTCCTCCGGCACCACGGGCAAGCCGATCGTGTCCGGCTACACCCGCAACGACATCGACATTTGGAGCGAGATGATGGCCCGCACGCTGACCGCCGCCGGCGCCACTCAGGATGACATCGTGCAGGTCACCTATGGCCTGGGCCTGTTCACCGGCGGATTTGGCGCGTATCAGGGTGCGGACCGCATCGGGGCGATGGTCATTCCCATGTCCAGCGGCAACACTCAGCGCCAGATCCTGATGATGAAGGACCTGGGTACCACGCTTCTGTGCTGTACGCCCTCCTACGCCTCCTACCTGGGCGAGACCATCCGGGAGATGGGAATCGATCCGCAGAAGGATTTGAAGCTGAAGGCGGGCTGCTTCGGCGCGGAGCCCTGGACCGAGGAGATGCGCCAGCGCATCGAGGAGCTGCTGTGCATCGACGCGTGCGATATTTATGGCCTGACCGAGATCTCCGGCCCGGGCGTGGCCTTCGAGTGCCTGGAGAAGAACGGCATGCACATCAACGAGGATCACGTGATCGCCGAGATCATCAATCCCACCACCGGCGAGCAGTTGCCCTACGGCATGCATGGCGAGTTGGTTTTCACCACCATTACCAAGACGGGTATGCCCATGATGCGCTATCGCACCCACGATATCTGCACGCTGACCGCCGACAAATGCGCCTGCGGACGCACGTTGGCCCGCATGGGCCGCATCGTGGGCCGCACCGACGACATGCTGGTCATCCGCGGCGTGAACGTGTTCCCCAGCCAGATCGAATCGGTGCTGGTGGGTGCGGATGGCGTCGCGCCACACTACATGCTGATCGTGGATCGCGTGAACTCCTCCGACACCCTGGAGGTGCAGGTGGAGCTGACCGAGGATATGTTCGGCGATACCGTCTCCCACATCGAAAATATGCGCAAGTACATCACCGACCAGATCAAGTCCGTGGTAGGCATCGCCTCCAAGGTGAAGCTGGTGGCCCCCAAGTCCATACCACGCAGCGAGGGCAAGGCCAAGCGCGTGATCGACAAGCGGAAGCTATAAGGAGGATGGAGCTATGTTTATCAAGCAGATTTCCGTATTCCTCGAGAACCACAACGGCGCGCTGAGGGAGCTGACCGAGCTGCTGGGCAAGGATGGCGTCGACCTGTTGGCCCTGTCCGTGGCAGATACCCAGAACTTCGGCATCATCCGCATCATCGTATCAAGCGAACAGACCGATGCCGCGCTGCTCACCCTGCGGGACAACGGCTACGTCGCCAAGATAAACCACGTCATATGCGCCGAGGTGCCCGACCGCCCACTTGGCCTGTGCGAGTTGCTGAGCCTGATCGAAAAGGCCGGGCTGTCCGTGGAGTACATGTACTCGTTCCTGCGCGCCTCCAAGGGCAGCGACGAGGCCCACATGATCCTGCGGCTCAGCGATGGCAAGAAGGCCGCCGAGTTGTTCCGGATGAAGAATGTCAAGACGCTCTCCCAGGAGGATGTGGACGCGCTGTAACTACTGATTTATCGAGCTTTGCTCGACATATCAGTAGTTGCCCACCTCCCCAACCTTAACTCCCATACCGTTCTTCAGCGCGGCTTCAACCAATCGCCTGTCGTCTGTTATAGATGACAGGCGATTGCCATTGTACACGGCAAACAGCGTCGGGGCACCGGGACGGGCGGCGAGCAGGGCATCCCGGGTGGGGCAATCGGCGCCGACGGCCAATATCCGGGCGGTCACGGGCCTGTTGATGGGCCGCAGCGTTCCCAGCATGGCCTGTGTACGGCTTACCGAAAGGGCCTGTCGCTCGTCGCCGGCGTTGGCCAGTATGAATACCGCCGCAAAAAGGAAGGAGAGATTTATCCTGCGCCACGCCAAGGCGAAGGCGACAGTGGCAAAGAACAGCGCAATGGCGACGATCCGTCCCATCCAAATCCCGAAGGACAGCGCCTTTTCGGGTTTGAATTTCAGCGACAGCAGGGCGTAGGCGATTCTGCCGCCGTCCAGTGGCAGCGCCGGCAGCAGATTGAAGGCCAGCAGCACCAGGTTGGTCTGAATGGAGGCCAACGCGAAGTATGGGTCTGTCATCTGCCAGTGGGCGAGGGCGCCGGTGGCGATCAGTGCCAGGAGGTTGGCCAAAGGCCCTGCGGCGGCGACGGCCGCGAGGCGAAGGGGCGACAGTCCGTAGGGGTTGTCCATAGCCATGGCTCCGCCGAAGGGCGTCACACGCAATTTGGAGATACCGACACCAAGGCAATGGGCGATGAGCAGATGGGCGACCTCGTGCAGTATGAGAGCGATAAGCAGAGACGCAACCTCGCTGCCTGCACCCAACATGGCCGCCGCCAGCGGGTACAGCAGCGCCAACGGATGAATGATGACCCGCGTGCGTCCGATGGTCAGCGGCATCTATAATCCCAGCCCTTCCGCAGGGTTCACGGATTCTCCGTTTTGTCGGAATTCGAAGTAAAGCCCATCCTCACATGCCCCAAGCTGTTGTCCCCGGGCTACGCGGTCTCCGGCTTGCAGTGTGACTTCGCTCAGGTTGGCATACAGGGTTTCCCGACCCTCGCCGTGGTCTACCAGCAGGCCCTGGTTGCCGCCGGAGAGGGTGCTGACGGCGGTGACGATGCCACCGTCGACGGCGCATACGGGTCGCTTGCCAGATTCAAAGGACAGCCAGGGCTGCAGCTCGCTCCAGGCATGGACGATCGCCCCGTCGCAGGGCCGGGCCAGCGCATTGCTGCCGGACACGTTCAGGAATACCAGCGCCGATTCCGGCATGATCTGGCGCACGAAGGTCAGTTCGCCTATGGAGTCGTCAAGGTTGATGTGCATGCTCAGGGCGCGCTCAATGCTCTCGGACGCCTTTTCGGCCCATGGCGCGCGCAGGTTACCCAGGGCCAGTATCCCCAGCAGCAGCGCACAGGCAATGGCGCTGTTGCGCAACAGTCGGTCGCCCCGGGTCATGGGGGACTTTTGTTTTTTTGGCCGATGTCGCCTTTGACGCGGCAGCTTTGACTGTCCGCTGTCCGTCGTTTCCGGCCTGAACTGTGTGTGAATGCGCAGCGTGCTGTTTTCAGACATAAAAATCCCTCCCGTCGGTCAAGGGTATGCGGGAGGAGGTGGGGGCATGAAGGAAAGAAAAATGAAGGAATGGGGGAATGAAATACAGCGGCGGCGCAGGTGCTGCCGCAACGCTATCGTTGCAGCGGGGCACGTTGACAGACGACAACGCCGCAATGGCGCATTCAGACAAGCATGATGTATGCTTTATTTCTGCACAGAGCCTTACTCCCTTTTCAGCGCCACGACCTTCGCGCTGGAGGTGTGTTGCCGCTGTTCGTGCTGGCGGGAGCGCATCACCACGTTCAGCACCAGGCCGATGCCCATCATGTTGGTCAGCATGTTGGAGCCGCCGTAGCTGACGAAGGGCAGAGGAATGCCGGTGACTGGCAGCAGGCCGATCACCATGCCGATGTTTTCCACCACGTGGAACAGCAGCATGGCCATCACACCCACGATCAGGTAGGAGCCGTAGGGGTCCTTGGTACGCACGGCCAACACAATCAGCCGACCGATCAACAGTACGTAGCCCAGCACCAGTGATATGCCGCCCACCAGACCGAAGGATTCGCACACGATGGCGAATATGAAGTCCGTGTGGTCGTCGGAGATGTACCCCAGCGAGGCAAAGCTGCCGGGGGAGACGATGCCCTTGCCAAACAGACCACCGGAGCCGATGGCGATTTGGCCGTTGATGATTTGTCGGGCCTCGTCGGGGTAGGCGTCGGGGTTCAGCCACATCAGTATGCGGGTGAAACGGAAGTTGTCCGAGGCCGAGTTGTTGATGAAGTACCACAGCGGGATCATCATGATGATCATAGTCACGATGACGCCCCATATCAGTTTGCTGTTGGTGCCGGAAACGAAAACCATCACGCTGAACACGGCCACGTACACCAGCGCCGTGCCGACATCAGGCTGGAGCACCACCAGCACCATCGGAATGCCCACGTAGATGGCCAGGGGGATGATGTCGTGGATGGTCATGATGGGCTTCATGCGCACTGAGAAGGCCTTCGCCAGCGCGATGATAATGGCGATCTTGCCGACTTCGGAGGGCTGGAAGCCGCGGTCATTGCCCCAGTTGAAGAAGGCGGTCATGCCGCCGCGGCCTGCCTGGGCGATCAACAGCGTCAGCATCAGCAGCGCGATATTGGCCGCGTAGATGGTATTGGCATAGCGCTCGTAGAGCTGGTAGGGAAAGAAGATGATGAAGGACATGGCCACCAGTCCCGCCGCGATCCAGAACAGCTGAAGGCGGGGATAGGTGATGGACTGGGTTTGCAGCATTTCGACGACGTTAGCCGGCGTCTCGGTAACCTGGCTGGAAGTGGCGCTGAAGATGCACACCACGCCGAACAGCGAAATCGTCAGCACGATGATCAACAGGGGCCAGTCGAAGTACTTCATCAGGCTCCTGTCGAAGCGGTTGTCCCGTATGTATTTTATAAATGCCTTGATTCTGGAGAGCATAACGTCGTTTATCCTTGCGGTCTGTGTTGTGGCGGCGCCTGTGCCGGAACCGATGGCGGCATGGGGGGCCGCCGCCAGGTATTCGCAGTCAGTCCGCCATGGTGAATTCCTTGTCCATGTCCGAGTTCTCGCTATAGCCCAGGCTGTCCAGGTAGTAGTTGATCACGGGGCGGATGGCCCAGGCGGAGTATGCGCCGGCGTAGCCGTTCTGTATGTAGCAAACCACCACGACCCTGGGGTTCTCGGCGGGAGCGTAGGCCACCATCCAGCTGTTGTTTTCCACGTCCAGCTCGGTGCGCTGGGAGGTACCGGTCTTGGCGGCGATCTTGTACTTGTTGTCCAGGAAGAATTTTGCCGCGGTACCGCCTGCGACCTCGTCGGTAACGTCCTCCATGCCCGCCCGGATGGCCTGGTAGTAGGCCTCCTGGGTGTTGATCCGGTTGGCCACCACGGGCTGCTTCTCCAGCACCACCGCGCCGTCGGGGGCGATGATCTTGTCAACGATCTGGGCGTCGTACACTGTGCCGCCGTTGACGATGGCGCTGACGTAGCGGGCGACGGCCACCGGGGTCACCTGGGTGATGGACTGGCCGATGGCGCACATGATGGTCTCGTTGGGGGTCCAGTAGATGTCGGCCAGGTAGGTAACGAAGGTGTTGACCATGTAGTGGCTGGAGATGTACTGGCGGGGCAGACCGAGGTCGTACTGCAAAATCTCGCGGATGGGCAGGTACCACTTCTCCTTGGTGTCGTAGGTGACGGCGATCTTCATCAGGTCGTTCAGGGCCTTCTCAAAAACCTCGTTGGAGACGTTCATTTTGCGCTCGGCAAACACCTGCTCCAGCTCCGTCTTCATGGCCGTGTAAGTCAGCAGGGGCTTGGCGGTGTTTTGCCATGTGGGTGAGTTCTCCGGGTCGTACAGCATGTGCTGGTTGCCCACGAAGCTGGTGGCTTCGCCGGGCAGCTCGATGTTGGTCTTGCTGGTCAGGCCCAGGGCCGCGGCCCACTGATAAAGCCGCTCGATGCCCAGGCGGTAGCCCACCGTGTAGAAGTACATGTTGCAGCTGTTCTTGAGCGCCTTTTCAAGGTTCTGGTTCTGGTGGTCCTCCGGGGTGGAGGTCCAGCACTTGGCGGGTCGGTCGGCGTTGGTCTCGGTAAAGCCCTCGGCCCGGTCGTTGATGATCTCGTCGGTGGTGATTACGCCTTCGGACAGGCCGCCCAGGGCGGTGCACAGCTTGAAGATCGAACCGGGAGCGTCCTTGGTGCCGATGGCCCGGTTCAGCAGCGGGTTTTCGCCCTCCAGCACCTGGTTCCAAAGGGTCGGGTCTACCTTGCCGTCGTTGAACATGCTCAGGTTGTACTGGGGAATGCTGACCATGCCCAGCACCCGGCCGGTGTAGGGATCCATGGCCACCATGGCGCCGGTTTGGGCCAGCTTGATCTCCCGGCCCTCCTCGGCATATTCCTTAAGCACTTCCTCGTTTTCCCGCAGCCAGTGGCCCCGGTGCAGGGACTCATTCTGCTCGACACGGATGTCGTCGATGGCGGCCTTCAGCTTCTGGGCCATGTAGTTTTGCAGGTCTACGTCGATGGTCAGCACCACGGAATTGCCGTTTTCCGGCGGGTTATAGGAAAGCTCGCGCACGGCCTTGCCGCGGGTGTCCACCTCTACGGTGCGAATGCCCTGGCGGTATTCGATGTAGGGCGAAAGCTGGTCCTCCAGCGAGCGCTCGATGCCGTCGGAGCCGATGTAGGCGTCGTTGGGGTAGCCCTGGTTCTGGTAGGTCTCCAGCTGTGAGGAAGAGATCTTGCTGGTATAGCCCACGATGTGACAGGCCGTTTCCCCCTGGGGATACACGCGGGAGGAACTCTCCTCCACGTCGATGCCCAGCAGGTCCAGAGCCCGCACCTCAACCTCGGAGACGGTTTCATAGCCCACGTCATAGGCTATGGTGACCGGGGTGGGCTTGAAGGCATTCATTCGGGATTCCTGCCACAGAGCCAACACCTTGACGATCATCTCCTCGTCGGCGTCGGTGCCCAGGGCTTCCAACACGCGGTATTTTTCCACCAGCGTCCGGTACAGGTCCTCCTCGTCGATCCTGGTCACGTAGAAATTATTGCGCCACTGGCTCTCGCGGGTGGCCTCCACTGCGGCGTTGTCAGAGCCGCTGTCGAAGTGCCAAACGCCGTTCTCGTCCTTCTTCAGCCAAAAGTCGTTGACAGTGGTCTTGCCGTTGGACTCGATCAGCCGGATGACCTCGGCCAGCGTCTTGGTGTAGGCCAGTCGGTCGGCCTCGCTGTTGCGCAGGGGATCGCGGTAGAAGGTCACGTTGTAGCTGCGCCGGTCGTAAGCCAGGGGCACCATGTTGGTGTCGTAGATGGTGCCGCGCATGCCGTACAGCGTGATGGTCTTGGCCGAGCGGCTCTCGGCGCGCTCGGCGTAGGCTTCGCCGTTGTTGCGGATCATGTAGTTAATGCGCACAATGAACGCCGCGAACACCAACACCAGTATGCCGGAGAGCAGCAGCATGCGCTTGAAATAGGGCTTCAAAAGGACTTCACCTCCCTGTGGCGGGTGGGGACGCGACGGTTGTTGCCCACCAGTATGGCGTAGGCCACCGGGCGCAGCAGCAGCGTCAGGACGGCACAGATCAGCGATCGTACGCCGATATTGAAAAAGTAAATGGGGCGCACCTCGGCGGTGTTGAAATACTGGATCACGAACAGCGCCACTTCGCCCAGGGCGTACAGCGCAAACACCCATGCCATACGCTCAACGCGCTTGCGGCCGGCGTGGCGACGGGCGGTGCGCAGGCGCTCGCCCGGGTTGTACAGTATCAGGCCGATCATAAAGCCCACGGCCATGAAGAAGAAAGTCATCATGCCCAGTGTGCCTGTGGTGATGTCGATCAGCAGGCCGCCGATGGTGCCGTACAGCAGGCCGCTCATGCGCCCCATCAGCATGCCGATCAGGAACACCGCCACCACGGTCAGCGGCACCGTATACACGCCGCCGTAGGCCACGGGGATAACCGTCGTATCCAGCGTGACACAGACCAGTATCATCAGCATCGGCGCAAGTCTGCGAAGCAAGTGCTTTACCTCCGGGTTTTAATTTCCTCTCGCCCATTCGTCCTCGGGCAGAGTCTCCAGGATCTCGGGCGTCGCGCCCGCAGAGGGATAACTCCAGGTCTCTTCGGCCGGGGTTGGGGAGGGCGTGGGCGTGGCGTTGGGCGCGGGCGTGGCGGTGGCGCTGCCGGTCTGCGCGCTTCTGCCCATGGCGGGCAGGTTTTCGTCGGAGTCGGTTTCGATGACCTCGCGCAGCACGAATACCTCCTCGATGTGACGGAAGTCCACCGACGGGGTGACCACGGCGTAGCTGCCCTCGCTGCCGCCGTCCATCGAAACAGCGGTGATGGTGCCGATGTGCAGGCCCTTGGGGAACAGGGAATCGGTGCCCGAGGTAATGACGGTATCGCCGGGCATGACGCTGTTCAGGCTTGGCAGGTAGTAGATGTAGCATTCGGCGTCGGTGGAACTCGCCGCCACCCGGCCGCGCATGATGCCGTTGTCGCGGGTGCTCTGCACCATGCAGGCCACGGCGCTGCGGGAATCGACGATGCAGATGATCTTGGCGTAATTCATTCCCGCCTCGTACACGCGGCCGATCAGACCGTCGCCGTTGACCACGGACATGCCCGCGCCCACGCCGTCCGCCTTGCCCCGGTTGATGGAGAAGGTGTCGAACCACTGGCCCGGCTCCCGGGCAATCACCCGGGCGAAGATCGGGTCGAGGGACTCATAGCGGCTCTTGGCGTCCAATTCGTTCTTGAGGCGCTCGTTTTCCCGAACGGCCTCCTGGGCGCTGTTCAGCTGTAGGCTAAGCTGTTGGTTCTCCAGGGACAGCGCCTCGTATTCGGCTTCCAGCCGGTCAAAATCCCGCCAGCGATGCACAAAATCCTTGACACCGTTGGCCGCGCCGGTGAACACGCTCTGTATGCGGCTGAACAGCGAGCCGATGCCGTTTTCCGCGATGGAGATTTCGTTGCTGCTGCGCAGTACCAGGAAAAAAATGATGGCGGCAACGACGATCAGTACCAATATGGAAAACAGCACGCGCCGGCGCGCGTTGCGCTTGCGCCGCAATTCCTGGGGCGACAGTCGCGCGCCGCGCTTCTTCTTACCGGTGCTCTTGGCTGTTGGCTTCTTCTTAGGCATTTATCTGTTGTCTCCCCTTTGAAGGAAGGTGATTCCCTGTTTCGCGTCGTGTGGCTGTAGCAGCGGAAGTCTGTCGATATATGGCGTTTGACAGGCGCTGTTACAACCATCGCAGGGTTCGCACGGTTGCAGCGGCGGGGTCGCCACCGGATCAGATCATATCTCGATCAAGCAGCCGCTCTGCTCGAACTTCTGCATCAGCCGGTCGCTGGAAGCGATCATACACAGGCCCAGGGCGGTGTCGTCCTGTGGGTTTTCGTCGATGCTGACCCGCAACCCGAGCATTTCGCCCAGGCGCTCGCTGAGACCTTCCAGCAACGCACCGCCGCCGGACAGGTACAGTCCCTGGGGCAATATGTCCTCGGCCAGCTCCGCCGGGATGTTCTCGAAAGCATCACGGATGCTCTCCACCAGCGCCTCCAGGGGCGGCTGGATGGCGTTGTGCACGTCCGCGGCAGTGATTTCCACGGTGGTGGGCTTGCCGGTGGCGGCGTCCCGGCCCCGCAGGGATACCTTCTGGCGGATCAGCGTGGGGGAGCGCATGGCCGAGCCCAGGTCGATCTTCAGGTCCTCTGCGGTGCGCTGGCCGATGATCAGGCCCTTCTCCCGGCGTATGTAGCGCATGATGGCTTCGTCCATGCCCAGGGAGCCCACGCGCAGCGTGCGTGCGGCTACGACCCCGTTCATCGAGACGATGGTCACGTCGGTGGTGGAGCCGCCAATGCTCACCAGCAGCGAACCCCGGGGCTCCTCGATGGGCACACCCGCGCCCAGTGCCGCCGCTACGGATGAGCGCACCATGGCGCTCCTTCGCGCGCCCGCTGTGCGCACGGCTTCCTCCAGGGCGGCCTGCTCCACCCGGGTACAGCCCTGGGACATCGAAACGACCAGCCGGTTCTTCTCAAGCGCCCGCCGCTTGCCCAGGGCCTTTTCCGCCAGCCGCTGGATCAGCGCGGTGGTCAATTCGATGTTGCCCACGGCGCCGTCGCTGATGGGTGAGAGCAGCGCTACATCCTTTGGCGTGCGCCCCAGCATCTGCCGGGCGTCCCGGCCAACGGCCAGGATTTGATCGGTGTCCTCCCGCAGGGTCAGCACATAGCTGGGTTCCCGAAGAACGATCCCCTCGTTTTCAAGACATATCGTCACATTGGCGGAGCCCAGGTCGATGCCCACGCCGCCTGTAGAAAAAACGCCCATGACAAACCTCCGGTTTTCTGAATGGGGAACGGGGAACAGGGAATGAGGGATCAGGAATCAGGAGTGATGAAGGAACCCGCGTCCGCTATGTTTTGGTGGTTGTCCATTCAATACCCAATCCAGCCTGACCAGAACCATATCCGTCAACGCAATCTGCCGCCATACCATCTGTACCGGCGACCATTGGTCACCATTAACTGGTATTTTATGTTGGCATGCGCAATCGTTAACGAGCATACATTCCCATTCCGGTCAACATTTCCCTGACCTCTACCACCGGGAAGCCGACCACGTTTTCGAACTCGCCGTCCAACGCCGCCACGAAGGGGGCCGCGCCGCCCTGTATGGCATAGGCCCCGGCCTTGTCCATCGGTTCACCGGTGGCGATGTAGGCGTCGATCTCATCGGGGGAGATGTCCCGGAAGGTGACGCCCGTGCGGACCGTGCGCGTCTGCCATTGCCCGGTGCGCGCGTCCAGCACGCACACGCCGGTGAAGACCTCGTGTTCCCGGCCCGACAGCGCGGTCAGCATTGCCCGGGCCTCCCGGGCGTCGACGGGCTTGCCCAGCGGCGCGCCGTCCAGCGAGACCAGCGTGTCCGACGCGATGATCACGCCGTCCTCATAGTGCGCCGCCGCCGCGCGGGCCTTGCGCTCAGCAAGGGTGCGCACGATATCCCGGGCGTGGCCGGTCACGTGCTCGTCCACGTCGGGGGTGCAGATTTCAAAGCTATAGCCCATCCGCGCCAGCAGCTCGCGCCTGCGGGGCGAGCCGGAAGCCAGGATCAGGGGCCGTTTTGACTGTTCAGACATGTTCAAACCTCTATTGGGCGCCTCTAAAACGCTCATCACCGTCAGGCGGTGTTACCATTCACCCTTGCGCGAGAACCACCGTACCGGCGAGCAGTGCTCGCCATACAGGCCCATGGCGAGCACTGCTCGCCGGTACGGATACGAGCCAAACGGCTTAAAGGGTGAATGGTAACCAGGTGGCTGAATTTCAGCCATCTTCGCCTTGCAAAAACCTTGACTGCCAGTCAGGCAGCCTGCGACTTTTGCAAGTCAAACCTGACTAAAAAATTCCTCTCGCCGGACGGCGCGATAGTTTTTTATGAGATACCCTGTTGCGCATAAATACAGCATAATAAACCATCAAATATTATAACACACATCGCACATGAAAGAAAGCGATTTGGGATTTATAACGGGTTTTGTCACGAACATATTACACACAAAAAACAAAGCGCCGCTGCGCCGGAAGCTGGGAAATCCGGTGCAGCGGTGGGGAATGGGCGTCTATCCTAAACGGACGATGGTGTGCACAAAACAGACTGTGGTTTGCACAAAACAGACGACGGTCTCTGATTACGCCGCTTCCCCGGCGGCAAAGCCCGCCTTCAGCAGCTTGTCGATGGCCTGAATGATCTCGGGGGTCTCGTAATCTTTTCCGTCGGGCCCGTAGATCATCGCGTAGGAGAAGTTGTCAGCCATGACCTCCTCCGGGTCGATGACGTAATCGGTGTTCCGGCCAAATACATCCCAGAAGTTGGCGGCCTCATCGGCGGTGTACATCGTGGTCATGTCGTCGATGGGCACAAGGCCGGTGACCTTCTCGTCAAAGAAGGAATCGCCTGGCTTGCGGTAGGGTTTTGAGGTGGTGAACACGACTGTGCAGTTTGTCATCTTTCCGTTGATCTCAAAGGCTGCGTAGGAATTGTGATGTTCCACATCCGGGTTGGCGATGATCTTTTCCCTGACCTCCGGTGAGAATTCATAGTCGTCGTCCACGATCGTGAAGCCAAGGATGGCGTACATGGCGGCGCGAAAGTCAGGGTGATTGCGGGTCAGACAGTGGAACAGTTCGTGGGCCATGATGGTGTCGAAGAACACCTGATCCTCAGGGTTATCGTCAAAGCCGTATTGTAGCATGCTTTCCCCGATGTAGATCTGCGTGCCGTGGGTATAGGCTTCGGCATAGCATTCATCAGCCATGGTGCTCTTGGCGAACACGATGTCATCCATGGGCGGCAGGGTATAGCCCCGTTTGACACAGTTGTTTTGAATCAGGGCCATTGACTGCTCGATACGCGCCTTCTCTGCGTCGGTAAAATCCAGGGTCTGTTCCGCGGCGAAAACCTCGTATTCCGCCAGCGTGGCGTCCAGCTTCTGCAGGCGGTAGTTCAGGTCGTTCCGGGTCAGGTTGTCGAAGTAATTCCGGTTGCTCAGCCGCAGTTCCGCGGCTTCATCGGCATCAACGAAGCGGTAACCCAGCACGCTGCCCTCAGCCAGGCAGAAAGGAATTAAGGAAAGAATGAGCACTATTATAAGCGTTCGCTTCATTCAAATTACGCTCCTTATCAAAGAAATGACCATCAGTGGGCCTGGCGACTAGAGTGTGTTTCTAAAATGCCTGAAGCGCAATTGGCTGGAAACTCCGTTGCAGTTACGGCGTCTTAGCCTGCATTTCCGCGTTGATTTCCCTTGACTT
>ONJE01000388.1 GCA_900318045.1 uncultured Eubacteriales bacterium | reverse complement strand
GACCGTGGGCTTTGATTCCATATTCACCATCGAGGAGATGGTGGAGGATGTGTCCACCTATATCCACATGTCCATCAAGGAGCTGCTGGCCCATCATGTGAGTACAGGCGCCGACCAGATCGTGCTGCGAAGCGAGGAGGAGCTCTTCACCTGGTATGACATCGAGCGGGCCTCCCAGATCATCGCCGAGGATCTGACTCGGCTGGGTGTGGGCGTTGGCAGCCATGTGGGCATCTGCGGCGGCAACTCTGTGAACTGGGTGCTGACGTTCTACGCCACCCAGAAGCTGGGGGCCATCGCCATGCTGATCAACCCCACCCAGAGCGCCCAGGAGATCGGCAAAATCTGCGGCATCGGCGACATCACCTGCCTGTGCTACGGCGAGATCCCGGCCATGAAGGACGAGGTGGCATTCCTGGAGGAGGTCCGCGCCGCCAGCGAGGGCAAGCTGACGCGCAACTACTCCATCCGCAGCAGCGTGCGCCTGCGCACCCGCTTCGGCGAGTACGAAGCCCTGAAGGGCAAGTACGAGCAGAAGGTGGAGGGAGACGCGCCCTGCGTGGTGATCTTCACCTCCGGTTCCACCGGCAAGCCCAAGGGCGTGATCCTCTCCTCCTACAACCTGCTGAACGCCGCGGCGGTACAGGTGAGGCTGCAGCGCATGACCAGCCAGGACAAGAACCTGCTGATCGTGCCGCTGTTCCACATCCTGGGCCTGGTGGTGTGCTTCCTGCCCTGCGCCATGACCAACGCGGTGCTGTACATTCCGGGTGACATCCGCACGGGCACGCTGATCCGCATCATGAACTATGAAAAGTGCACGCTGCTGCACTCGGTGCCCACGATGATCATCGCCCTGATCAACAACAAGGACTTCTCCGCCGAGGCCTTCCAGAGCCTGCGCTGCACCTACCTGGCCGGCGCGGCGGCCACCGAGGCCCAGCTGAAGATGTTCCGGGAGAAGATGCCGGACAACCACTTCATGATCGCCTACGGCCTGAGCGAGATGGCCCCGGTGAGCGTGACGCAGTACGATGACGATGACGACCGCATCCTGCACACGGTGGGCAAGCCCGTGGAGAACATCAGCGTGAAGATCGTCGATCATGCCACCGGCGCCGAGCGTCCGACGGGGGAGACCGGCGAGATTTTGGTGCAGGGCTTCAACCTGATGACCGGCTATTACAAGCTGGCCCTGGCCGACCAGGCCATCGACGACGAGGGCTGGCTGCACACCGGCGACATGGGCTATATCGACGAGATGGGCTACCTGTGCCTGTCCGGCCGGTTCAAGGAGCTGATCATCCGGGGCGGCGAGAACATCATGCCCCAGGAGGTGGAGGCGGCGATCTCCGAGCTGGACATCATCGACAACGTGAAGGTGATCGGCGTGCCCAGCGACTTCTTCGGCGAGGAGGTGGCGGCCTGCATCAAGCTGAAGGACGGCGCGGCCTTCGACGAGGCGGCGGTGCGGGCGGAACTGCTCACGCGGCTGGCGAAGTTCAAGGTACCCTCCTACTTCATCGTCTATGACCGGCTTCCCATGCTGGGCAGCGGCAAGATCGACGGCGTGACCCTGAAGAAGGACGCGCTGGAGAAGCTGGCCGCGAAGCGATAAGGACAACGAGATGAAGACAGTCGATTACAAACGGTTCAGCCACCCGTCGAGGGAGCAATTCCTGAGCGCGATCGAGCTGAGGGAGCTGCCCTCCGAAGAGGTGCGGAAGCGGCTTGCGTTCGGCAACGCGCTGATCTGTGCGATGACGGCGGCTACCGTGGTATTGACGCTGCTGTTCCATGACCGCGCCACCTCCGCGGACACGGCGATCGCCGGGGGCATGGAACTGCTGGGCATGCTGGTGTCGGTGCTGATCTATTACAGCTATATGCAGGACCCGGACAGCGCCGAGGTGCACACCCGGCTGTTTGCCACACTGATCGTGACCAATGTCACGGGCATGTTCCTGGCCGGGTGCAGCTGGCTCATGGACGGGGTCGCCGTGTTGGCGCTGCTGCATCGCCTGTGCGTCACGGCGCTGGTGTTTGTCAACGCGGCCATTTGCTATCAGTTCTGGCTTTACAGCGCGTACCTGCTGGGCATCGAGCGGGAGAAGAGCCGCAGGATCACCCGGGCGCTGCAGTCGATTGGAGCAAGGTTGTCTGGGGAGAAAATGGAATCCCGTCCTACACAGAGCTCGAAAGCATGTACGGGAAAGACTCCCGGCTCGCTCAGATGCTCGGAAGCGGCGTCCAGGAGTCCTTTAACACCTTCATTGCCGGCATTCTGGAAATGCTCGTCGGCGGTATCAACATTGCCTCCGATGTGGCCGGAAACATCCTGAACACGATCATCCAGGCCGTCATCCAGGGCATTCTCGCTCCTGGCGACCAGGGAATCGCAGATAACGTCTCCAAAGCGCTCAACTCTGAAGGCGCCAAGGACGTCATGGATTCGATTGGTGCCGGCATTGGCACCTGGATCATGAGCGGCAATTTCTTTGCCGGTATCTTGGGATCCGTCGTTTCCTTTATTTCTCAGTCGATCGAGACTGCAAAGACGACAAACACGCCTCTTTGGGACGTCATGAAAGACAAAGTCTCCG
>ONJE01000144.1 GCA_900318045.1 uncultured Eubacteriales bacterium | reverse complement strand
GACAAGGGCGATATCGACCCCGACGCCGCCCGGGCGCTGTGCGCGCTGGCCGCTACCGAGGCGGGCAGGCTGGCCGACACCCTGGCCGCCATCCCCGGGGCTGGTGAAAACGGGCTGTGCGCCGGGCTGATCGAACAGCTGCGGGCCATGTCCCGGATGCAGGCCACCGTCGCCGCCAGCAAGCGCGCCGACGCCACCACCCTGTCCGGCATGGCCCGCTGCGCCCAGCTCGAGGGGTTTTGCGGGATGTGGGAGGGCCTTGACTTAGCCCCACTAAGCCTGCGGAAAATCGCCTTGAAATGCAGCCCAATCCACTCGAAACTGCACATCCCTCATTTTAGAAACACACTCTAGGGAAGGCTTTTGGTCGCGTCAGCTATTTCTAATCCCTAATCCCTAATCCCTAATCCCTGAGTCTCAGCCCGACAAATCAGCATTTACATAATGTTGTTGATATACTCGGTCAGGGCCTCGCGGTCATAGAAGGATTCGGGCCGCATCAGCGGGAAGTCCGGCTCCGCGCCGCGATCGACATCGTAGAACGCGCCGTTCTTCAGGAAGGCCAGCTGATGGTCGCCGGAGATCTGGAAGATGCTGCCGTCAGCGGTGGTCAGGGGCTGCACCACGCAGGCGCCGCCGCCGGAGGTGCGGCCAAGCAGGGTGACCATGTTGGACTCCTTGAAGGCGCAGGGCACCAGGTTGCCGCAGGAGAAGCTCATCGGGGACTCCAGGCAGAACAGGTGCTTGTCCAGCAGGCCCAAGTCTTTCTCGTCGATCGCGCCGTCGAGGTTCAGGTCGATCATGTAGTTGGCGGTGACCAGCGCGCCGGACAGGGTGTTCCGGGTGCTGACGGTGCACACGCCCAGGAAGGCCGCGATGGTGTAGACGGCGGTGTTGGCCGCGCCGCCCAGGTTGCAGGACATATCCAGCACCACGTTCTCGATGGGGCTGTCCTCGCGCATGATCTGGTTGTAGGCGTAGATCATGATGCCCATGGTGTCCTTGACATCCTCGGTGGGCGGGGTCACGTAGTAATCCACGTCGTCGGGCATCACGTCAAAGCTGTCGAAGGTGATGTAGGCGGTATTGCCGATCTCCTCGTAGACGGGCGCGGTGAGGGCGCCAAAGGCATTGGCGCGGGCCATGCCGTAGGGGCTCGCCTGCGTCGCGTAGCGCATGGTGGACTGGCCTGCGCCCAGATCGTCCGCGAAGCTGTCGGCGGCGTGCAGACCGCTGCCGGGAGAGGGGAAGTTGAAGCCGGTGTGCTGGTCGTCCAGGTGGTGCTCCAGCAGCTTGTACAGCGCCTCGTCAGCCGCGACGGAATCGGTGCTGGTCAGGCCCTTCACCAGGCCGGTGTCCTCGGCCAGGTCCTTGAAGCTGGTGATGCCGTGGTTGTCCTTCAGGCCGTACAGGGTATCCAACACCAGGCACAGCTCGTTGTAGCTGAACTGGGCCATGGCCTCGCTGCGGTCGTGGGGCTCCACGCTGTAGTACATATCGGCCAGGTCCGTCGCGTTGTCGGGGTTATCGCCAAACGCCTTGGAAGAGGCGACGATCGCCACCTCGCCGTTGTAGAAGATGTTCGCGCCGTAGAAGCTCAGCAGTATGTCGCTCAGGGTCTGCATCGGCACGTAGCAGTTGCCGTCCTGGGCGATGAAGTCCACGCCGTAATCGCCGGCGTTGATGGTCACTTCCTTGCCGTAGCGCTCGTAGGAGTTGTTCATGCGGGCAAAGTAGTGAACGGTGCCGTCATCGTCCACGGTGCCGTCGCTGCCCAGCATGTCGATCAGGAAGTTGCCTTCGCTGGGCCGCATGTAGGCGTCGTAGTCCAGGAAGTGTATGGTATCCTTGTCGCAGTCGAAGTCGCAGGTGTAGCCGTCGGGCTGGGTCAGCGTGCCCACGCTGCCCTCCATCGAGAAGGTGATGTCCTGGGGCTCGCCCTCGGCCTGCATCTCATTCATGATGTCCTGGAGCATCTGGTTCAGCTCCTCATCAGAGGGCGCGTCGGCATTGTCGCCATCGGCGGGCGCGTCGGCATTGTCGCCCTCGGCGGGCGCGTCGGCGGTGTCGCCCTCGGCGGGCGCGTCGGCGGTATCGCCCTCGGCGGGCGCGTCGGCGGTGTCGCCGTCTGCGGGCGCGTCGGCGGGAGCGTCCTCAGACGCGTCGTCGCCCATCGCCGGGCCGTCCATGATGACCACCCAGTCCGCCAGGGACAGGTAGGGCACGTCGGACCCGTCGATGAAGTAGATCGCGTTCTCCAACTTGGTGTCGGCGTCGCCATAATAGAAGGTCAGTTGCTTCGATTCGATGGTGTGCGCGCTGTCGGCGGTCTCGGCCAGCGCGGACAGCGTCGGCACCAGCGCCAGGCAGAGCAGTGTCAGCCAGCAGATCAGCTTCTTCATTGGGGTACTCCTTTCACTATAGAACTGACTGTATTATATTACCAACCGCGGAATTGTGCAATACCCGAATTGAATAATACAACGCTAAGGAATTGTTCAGGCGCATACAACTTCTGATTTGTCGGGGAGACGCGCAGGGATTAGGGATTAGGGATTAGGGATTAGAAATAGCTGGTGCTGCGACCAAAAGCCTTCCCCAGGCAGCGGAGCTGCCGTTTCAGGGACATCGAGCGCCCCCTTCGATTGTCCCTCGAAAACGGTATCACCGCAAGCTGTTGATATACGCGCTCAGCCCCTCGCGGTCGTAGAACGACGCGGGCTTGAGCAGCGGGATATCCGGCTCCGCGCCGCGGTCGTTGTCGTAGAACACGCCGTTTTTAATGAAGGACATCTGCACGTCGGTGGAAATCTGGCAGGCGCTGCCGTAGGCACTGGGGAAGGGCTGCACGAAGCACGCGCCGCCGCCGGAGGTCCTGCCCAGCAGCGAGACGCGGTTGGAGGCCTTGAACGCGCAGCAGACCAGGTTGGCGCAGGAGAAGCTGACCGGGGATTCCAGGCAGAACAGGTTCTTGTCCAGCAGCCCCAGGTCGTTCTCGTCCGCCACGCCGTCGAGGTTGAGGTCGGCGGCATAGTGGCCGGTGACCATCGCGCCGGAGAGGGTGTTTTTCGTGCTCAGGGAGCCGACGCCCAAGAAGGCCGCCATGGTGTAGATGGCCGCGTTCGTCATGCCGCCCATGTTGCAGGACAGGTCCAGCACCACGTTTTCGACGGGGCTGTCCTCGCGGGTGATCCGGGCGTAGGCGTAAGCCAGCAGGCCCATGGTGTCGGTGGCCGCATCGGTGGGCGGGGTCTGGTAGTAGTCCACGTCGTCCGGGGCCTGGCTGAAGCCGTCCATGGTGATCCAGGCGGTGTTGCCGATCTCCTCGTAGCCCGGCACGCCGTCGGGATACGCCTCGGCGCGGATGCCGCTGTAGAGTTTCCTCTGCTGGCCCAGCGCGTATTTGGAATCGCCGTAGCCCAGCGCGTCACGGAAGCCGTCCGCCGCGCCGGCGCCGGACAGCGGCGACGGCATCCGCATGGCGGTGTGCGGGTCGTCCAGGTACACCTCCAGCAGCTGGTACAGCGCCGCGTCCGCCTTCGCGGGGTCCGTGCTCATCAGGTCGTCCTTCAGGCCGACATCCTCAATCAGCGCGTCGAAGCTGTCGATGCCGTGGGCCTGCCGCATGCCGTATATGGTGTCCAGCGCCAGGCACAGCTCGCCGTAGCTGTATTGCGCCATGGCCTCGCTGCGCGCGCGGGGCTCCACGGCGTAGTATATTTCCCCGATGGGCGTCAGGTTCTTCGACGTGCCGAAGATTCCGGCCGGGCATACGACCGCAATCTCGCCGTTCCAGAAGATGCCGCCGCTGTATGCGCCCAGCATCAGGTCGCTGAGGGTCTGCATCGGCACATAGCATTCGCCGCCTTCAGCGATGAAGTCGATGCCGTAGGCGCCGGCGTCGATGGTGACCTCGCTGCCATAGCGCTCGAAGGCGTTGCCACGGCGTTGCAGGTAGCGAACGGGACCATCCGGGGCCGAACGCAGGCTCCCCACCATCTCGTACAGGAAGTCGCTGCTGTTGAGCCGCAGGAATGCGTCCAAATCCACGAAGTGGAGGGTGTCGGCGTCGCAGTCGAAGGCGGCGGTATAGCCGTCCTCCCGGGTCAGCATGCCGGTGTTGCCCGCCATCGAGAAATTGAATTGCAGGCCGCCGTTCTCGATGACCGTTTCGCCGTAGCTGTCGGTTGCGATATATCCCTGCACGATGTCCTGCCATTCCGACAGGGCCAGGTAGGGCACGTCAGCGCCGTCCACAAAGTAGACGGTGTGCTCGGCGACGGCTTCGGGGTCGCCCCAGTAGAACGTCACCGTCTTCCCGGCGACGGCATGGGTCCCGTCGCCTTCGGCCAGCGCGGGCAACGCCGACGCCAGCAGGCAGAGCAACGTGAGCCAGCAGATGGTTTTTTTCATGGAAATGTCCTCCCTTGAATGTAGTTACGGGGAATCCTGATTTGGCAGGGAGATGTGTCAGCCAAAAGCCTTCCCCTTTGGGGAAGGTGGCCGTTGCCGTAGGCCTAGCGAAGCGTTCGCGCAGCGAGGCGGATGAGGTCCCCTTACGATGCGCCTCGCACCTCTGCTTCAGTAAGCGCTGTCTCAGCGACGAGGACTTCATCCGTCTTTGACGAAACAACGCAAGCGTTTTTCGTCAAATCCACCTTCCCCAAAGGGGAAGGCTTTTGGTCGCGTCCACCGCTATTTCCAATCCCTAATCCCTAATCCCTAATCCCTGTTCCCTAATCCCTGAGCGTCAGCCAGCGACAAAGCAGAATCTCACCTTATCCCATTGATAAACTCCGTCAGCGCCTCGCGGTCGTAGAACGACGCGGGCTGCATCAGCGGGAAGTCGGGCTCCGCGCCGCGGTCGATGTCATAGAACGCGCCGTTCTTCAGGAAGGCCAGCTGCATGGGACCGGAGAGCCAGAAGCTGCTGCCGTCGGCGGTGCACAGCGGAAGCACGACGCAGGCGCCGCCGCCGGAGGCGCGGCCCAGCATGGTAACCACGTTGGATTCCTTGAAGGCGCAGGGCACCAGGTTGCCGCAGGAGAAGCTGCAGCAGCTCTCCAGGCAGAACAGGCGCTTCTGCGTCAGCAGCATGTCGTCTTCGTCCACCCTGCCGTCCAGGTTGATGTCGATCATGTAGTTGCCGGTGACCCGCGCGCCGGAGCAGGTGTTGCGCGTGTTGACGGTGCACACGCCCAGGAAGGCCGCGATGGTATAGACCGCCGCCTGGCTGTCGCCGCCACGGTTGTTGGACAGGTCCAGCACCACGTTCTCGATGGGGCTGTCCTTGCGGTTGATCTGCCGGTATGCGTAGATCATGAGGCCTATGGTGTTCAGGTTTTTCAGGTCCTCTTCGGTTTCCACGCTCAGCGGGGTCTCGTAGTAATCCACGCCATCGGGAAGGGTATCGAACTCATCGAAGGTGATGTAGGCGGTATTGCCGAACTCCTCATAGGGCAAAATGCCGTCGGGCCTGACCGCGTCGCGGGCTTCGAGGTACATCTCGACCTGCTTATTGCGGAACATGCGGGATTGCCCCTGGCCGTATTCGTCCTTGAAATTCGCGAACGCGTCATGGCCGCTGGCGGGAGATGTCATGAACATACAGGTGTGAATGTCGTCCAGGTGCAGGTTGAGCAGCTGGTACAGCGCCCCGTCCGCATCGACAGGGTCCGTGCTGGCCAGGTCCTCCGCCAGGCCGGTTTCCTCGGCCAGTTCCCTGAAGCTGGTGATGAAGTGGTTGTCCTTCAGGCCGTAGAAGGTATCCAGCACCAGGCACAGCTCGTTGTAGGTGAAGTTCGCCATGCTCTGGCTGCGGTCGTGGGGTTTCACGCTGTAGAAGATCTCGCCCATGGGCGTCAGGTCGCCGTTCTCGTCCGCGAAGGCGTCGGTTCCCCCGACATACGCAATCTCGCCGTTATAGTAGATATCACTGTAGCTGTAGCTCATCAGCAGGTCGCTGAGGGTCTGCATCGGCACGTAGCATTCGCCGCCTTCAGCAATGAAGTCGATGCCGTAGTCCCCGGCATTGATGGTCACTTCCGTGCCGTAGCGCTCATAGGAGGCGTCGTTGGCGCGGGCGAAATAACGCACGCTGCCGTCCTCGCCCTCGGTGCTGATGCCGTCGATCATATCGATCATGAAGGCGTCGCTGCTGTCGCGCATGTAGATGTCGAAGTCCTGGAATCGGACGGTATCGGCGTCGCAGTCGAAATCGACGGAATAGCCCGCCTCCCGGGTCAGCGTGCCCACGTTGCCCGCCATTGAAAAGGTGGGAACGATGATGCCTTCGGTTGCGTCATCCCCCGGGCCGTACATCACGCTCGACCAGTCCGACAGGGCCAGGTAGGGCACGTCAGAGCCGTCAATGAAGTGGACCTCCACAGGCATGACGGTGTCGGGATCGCGGTAGTAAAAGTTCAGCGTCCTGGTTTCGATGGTGTGCGCGCCGGCCCCCTCGGCCAGCACGGGCAGCGCCGACGCCAGCAGGCAGAGCGCCACCACACAGCAGAGTAGCTTTTTCATCGGAATACCCTCCCTCTGTTATGGGGTTACATATAGTGGGATTGCTTTATTTTCGACGGGGAAATTCTGATTTATCGCGGGCTATCGCCCGCTTGAAGGGGGACAGGTCCCCCTTCAATACATCCCCCTCAGATTTGCCTGAAATCGCAAGCGATTT
>ONJE01000232.1 GCA_900318045.1 uncultured Eubacteriales bacterium | reverse complement strand
AATATGGCACTGACGGATTACTTCCTGGACATTGTCAACGGCAGCATTTTCGTGGTTGAAGCGGTAGGTGTGGTCATACTGTTGATCTACACTGTCAGGGCGCTTGTTGCCATATTCAAGAGCATACACAGTTGCAAGCGCCTTCTGTCAGAGGGCATTACCACGTCGCTGAGCTTTCTGTTGGTCGGCGAGGTGCTGAAGACCATCATCGCGCCGGACTGGAAGGATATCGGCATGACTTGCGCTATACTTCTGATGCGCGCGGCGGTGACGGTGCTGTTGCACTGGGAACGCCAGCACGAGGAAGAGTGAGGATCACTGAAAATGAGCGGATTGTTGAAGCGGATGCTGCTCTGCCTGCTGGCAGGGCTTTTGCTGGTCACGGTGCTGGCCGGCGCGGAGCCGACGACCGAACCGGCAGAAACCGCGCAGCCTGGGGCGACGGAGGCGCCGGAGGAGACGCCAAAGCCCGCCAGGGGCTATGTGCTGGTCGCCACGGCAACCCAGTCGGGATGGCTGCCGCTGCCCGAGGCGGGGGAGGCCAGCTATCCCATCCACCAACTGCTGCCCGATGGCACCGAGGCGGTGAACACCATCCACCTGACGCCGGAGGGCGTGTATATGGAGGACTCAACCTGCGAGGGGCACGACTGCGTGCAGCAGGGCATCGTGACGCTGGAAAACCGGGAGGAACGCATCCTCGGCAATATGATCATCTGCCTGCCGAATCAGGTGACCCTCCAGCTGTTCACGCCGGAGGAGCTGCTGCAGATGGCGAAGGAACAACAATGAAGGGGCAAGATCCTTCGCTTCCCTCGGGATGACAGGCCCTTGTGCGGTATCATCCCGGGCGAAGCGAAGGATCTTTTGTACAGAGTGACAAGTGAGGTATATCATATATGATCCAGGATATCTACCCCCACAGGCTGCGCAATGAATTCGTGCCCGACCGTCCGGTGGACCCGGAGGGATGGCTGTTTCGCTTCGACGGGGACAGCTTGCTCTGCGCTATCGATGGCGATGGCGTGGGATTGCCCCGGGTGAAGGATTTCCCGTCGGCGAGCGAGCGGCGCTATCTGTTTGCATTGGACGACGTGCCCTGTTACCTGGACATGACTGAGGAGAAGGGCGGTATAGGCGGCCTGGAGTGGGCGCAGGTGCGGACGCTTCGCCGCCGGGTGGCGGGACCACGGGAGGTGATCTTCGCGGCGTGGACGGCCTTCCAGCTGTACAACTGGTACCGGGACAACCGCTTCTGCGGCCGCTGTGGCGGCAGGACGGCGCTGGCCCCGGACGAGCGGGCGGTGATGTGCCTCGCCTGCAAGCGGCGCATCTATCCGAGAATCATCCCCGCCGTCATCGTCGGCGTCACCAACGGCGATGAGATCCTGATGACCAAGTACCGCGGGCGCGACATCCCCTACTTTGCGCTCGTCGCCGGCTTCACTGAGATCGGCGAGACCCTGGAGCAAACCGTGGCCCGGGAGGTCATGGAGGAGGCGGGCCTGCGGGTGAAAAACATCCGCTACTACAAGTCCCAGCCCTGGGCCATCGTGGACGACCTGCTGGCCGGGTTCTACTGCGACGTGGACGGCAGCACCGAAATCCATATGGATGCCACGGAACTGAAGGAGGCCGTCTGGGTTCGCCGGGAGGACGTGGTCGGCCAGCCCAACGACTTCAGCCTGACCAACGAGATGATGTTGGTGTTCCGGGACGGGAAGGAGCCGAGGTAGGGAACATCGGGGGAGCTGTTGCAATGCCAGTATGCAGCGGCTCCTTTGATCTATTCCGTATACAACCACGTTGCATGGAGGGAAAAGACATGGAGTATGCTTTGCAAACCGATGGCCTGACAAAATGCTTTCGGGGCTTTCGGGCGTTGGATGGATTGGCCATGCATGTGCCCAAAGGCTCCATCTACGGATTTGTCGGAAGAAACGGAGCAGGCAAGACCACTCTGTTCCGCCTGATATGTGGCATGCAGAGACCGACGTCCGGCAGCTTTGAGCTGTTTGGCATCTCCAATGGCAGCAAGGACATCGTCAACGCCCGTCGCCGAACTGGCGCAATCATTGAAACGCCTGCGCTCTACGGGAATATGACGGCGGCGCAGAATCTGAAACAGCAGGCTTTGATCCGTGGACTACCGGCCTTTGACGGTATCCCCGGGCTGCTAAAGCTGGTGGGCCTTGAATACGCGGGAAACAAGAAGGCAAAGGACTTTTCTCTCGGCATGAAGCAGCGTCTGGGCATAGCGATCGCATTGGTGGGCGAGCCCGATTTCCTTGTTTTGGACGAACCCGTGAATGGCCTTGACCCGCAGGGCATCGTGGAAATGCGGGAGTTGCTTTTGAAACTGAACCGTGAAAGGCAGATAACGATTCTCATTTCCAGCCATATACTGGATGAGCTGTCCCGCGTGGCCACCTGTTACGGGTTTATCGATCGTGGACACATGATAAAGGAATTGAGTGCTGAAGAGTTGGACGCGACCCGCAAAAAAAGCGTCCGTATGGAGGTCACCGATACAGCCGTACTGGCGCGCGTGCTGGATGGCTTACAGATCCAGTACAGGATCGTCTCTGAGTCGGTGGCAGATGTATACGCTCACATAAACGTGACGCAGCTGGTGCTTGCACTGGCAGAGGAGGGCTGCGAAGTGCTGTCCACAGAGGCGCGTGACGAAAGCCTGCAAACCTATTTCATGGCGTTGGCAGGAGGTGGCGAACCATGATCAAGCTGTTGAAGGCGGATTTGATTCGCCTGAGCAAGAGCTCTTCTTTTTACCTTTCGCTCATTGCGATGCTGGGACTCTCTGTAGCCTTTATGGCGATGCAGGCGACAGCTATGGATTATACAGTTCCGCTGAGCCGCGTGATATTCCTGCCGATGAGCATGTACGGGGCCGCGATGGCGGCGTTTGTCAGCATATTTGTCGGTACAGATTTCAGCGAAGGTTTTATCCGGAATAAACTGCTGATCACAGAGAATCGCTACAGCCTGGTTTTTTCACAGATCCTCGTGAGTTGCCTTGCATGTCTGGTCGTCTATACTGTGGTAACCGCCTTTACAGCGGGCCTTGGGTGTTTTTTCTTCGAAAACAATGTAGACACGGTCACGCTGATTCGGTTTTATTGCATCGGTGTCGGCATGTGCCTTGCCACCGGTTGCCTGTTCTCTGTCATCACGCTGCTGTGCGGCAATAAGACGCAGGCAATCATCTGGTGCATGGCGCTGGCCTTCGGTATGCTGTTTCTGGCCATGCATACCAATGGAAAGCTGGTGCAGCCGGAGTATAAAGACGGCGCCCTGAATCCCCATTACGTGGGGGGACTGCGAAGGACAGCCTACGGCATACTCCATGACCTCAATCCCTGCGGGCAGGCAGCACAGCTTTCAACATGGGAGGTCTGGCATCCGATACGTGTATTTGTATGTAATCTCATGGCGATTGCTGTTTCCACGGCCCTGGGATGCCTGCTTTTTGATAAAAAGGAAATAAAGTAGGCGGTTGCCTGTGCATTCTGGGGCGTGCTTAATTATGTTGTATTTCCTTAATCCTCCCACTGATCGTCGCCCCATTTGTCCGGGGAGGGGTCGATCTCCCGCGGGGCGTCCGATTCGTCGAAGCTGGTGAAGATGTCCCGCATCAGCATATCGTTGTTCACCAGGTTCTTCAGTGCATCCCGGCTGACCACGCTGTCGGTTCCCAGGCAGGCCTTGCAGCGGTAGCCGCAGTCCGGGCACACGCAGCCCAGCTCAAGCCCCTCGGATTGTACCATGTAGGTGTCGCACACATGACAGCTGCAACGCACGGCTGTCGCCTCCTCAGTTGTGTTTATATGGCCAATTCCACACCGTCCAGGGTTGCCCCAACCAGCGCTTCGCCACGGTAGCGCAGGGTCAGGTCGAAGAAATCCCGCCGGGTGTCCAGCAGTCGCAGGAAGATTATATCCCCCTCCCACAGCGTCAGCGCCAACAGCCGGTCCTTGTCGATCCAGGCCAGTTCGCCCTCATCGCACTCGGTCATCTCGCCGACGAAGCGGTCGGCGGTGAACAGGTGCATGTCCTCGTCGGGGTAAATATCCGAGCGAAAGTGGACGATGCCGCGGCAGACAGGATCCGGCAGCGTCAGCCCCGTCTCCTCCCGGCACTCCCGCAGTATGCAGGCCAGGGGGGTCTCGCCCGGCTCGATGTGGCCGCCGATGCCGATCCACTTGTCGTGGTTCTCGTCGTTTGCCTTCTTGGTGCGGTGAAGCATCAGATACTCATTGCCTCGCCTGATGTAGCAAAGCGTGGTTTGTTTCATGGCGCTCATTCCGATTCTCTGTGTATTCAGGTTATGATTCTTAGGCGCTGTGAAGAAATGAGTTGAACAATTATGCGCAGTATAAATCTTCATATGCAAGGCGGAGGAGGGAGGCAATGTGGGGCATCGTTGACCGACGACAACGCAGCATATGAAGATTTATACTAATCTCAATCTAAATGTATGCAAGCATGCGAGCGGATTTTTCGCCATACCAAGGCGAAGGCCCGCAGGCTTGCTGGCGGCAAGTCAAGGGACTTCAACGCCGGTATGGCGGAAAAGATGCCGCATGATTGTATAGGTTTAGGT
>ONJE01000062.1 GCA_900318045.1 uncultured Eubacteriales bacterium | reverse complement strand
GGTCGACAGGCTCCCTGGCGTGAAAAAAGCCCCGCCCGCGGCGTACATGCCGCCGCGTACGATTTAAGATCGGGGCGCTCCGCCCCCGATACCCCCGGCAAGTTAGCGTTGTTACGGATCGCGGCAGCCGCCATTCCTGTTCCCTGTTCCCTGTTGCCTGTTCCCTTTGATCTACCCTTGGCGATTCCGCCAACGCCTCGATATCTCAGAATTTGTCCCACAAAACCATATCCATCACCACGCACGCGACCACCGCCTCAACGACGGGCACGGCCCGGGGGACGATGCAGGGGTCGTGGCGGCCCTGGATGACGAGGGATTCGTCCTCATTTCTCGACAGTGACACCGAATGCTGAACCTTCGCGATGGACGGGGTGGGCTTGAAGGCGGCGCGAACCACCAGGGGCATGCCGCTGGTGATGCCGCCCAGGACGCCGCCGTGGCGGTTGCCATCGGTGACGATCTGCCCGCTTTCCACGCGGAAGGGATCGTTGTGGGTGCTGCCCCGCATGCCTGCGGCGGCGAAGCCCAGGCCGAACTCCACGCCCCGCACGGCGGGGATGCCGAAAAGCGCCTTCGCGACGCGGTTTTCCACACCGTCGAACATCGGCTCGCCCAGCCCGGCGGGCAGGCCGCAGGCCCAGCACTCCACGATGCCGCCCACCGAATCGCCGTCGGAGCGCGCAGCCTCGATGGCCGCGGCCATGCGCCTTGCGGCGTCGGCGTCCACGCAGGGCAGCGGCCCCTCGCACAGCCCCTCCATCGGGGGATGGCACAGGTCGATGGGGGCGTCGTCGATGCCCGCCACGCTGCGCACCCGGGCGCGTATGCCGATGCCCTTCGCCTTCAACAGCTGCATTGCCAGCGCCCCGGCGAAGCACAGCGGCGCGGTCAGCCGCCCGGAGAACTGCCCGCCGCCCCGGATGTCGTTGTGGCCGGCGAACTTCACCGCGGCGGTGTAGTCGGCATGGCCGGGGCGGGGCACGTCCCGCAGGCGGTCGTAGTCCCGGCTGCGGGCGTCGGTGTTTTGGATCAGCGCGCACAGCGGCGCGCCGCAGGTCTCGCCCCGCTCGTTCAGTCCGGAAACGATCTGGGGCGCGTCAGCCTCCCTCCGGGCGGTGGACAGCGCGCCGCCGGGGGCGCGGCGGGCCATGAAGGCCGATATGAACGCCATGTCCGGCGTCACTCCGGCGGGGATGCCCTCGATTACCGCGCCGATCATCGGCGAATGGCTCTGGCCGAAGACCTGCACCCGGTATTTATCACCCAGCGTGTTCGACATGCGTATTTCCTCCCAGTGCTGTGAAGTCGCGGAAAAAGTCGGGGTATGATTTTTCCACTGCCTGCGCGCCCAATATGCGCACGGGCTTGTCGGCATGGGCGGCGGCCACGGCGGCGGCCATCACAATGCGGTGGTCGTCGGCTCCGTCCACGGTGCGGATGGGTTCCCCGCAGGGCTTCGGTTCGCCCCCGTCGATGATGAGCCCGTCCTGCGTGACCGTAACCCCATGGCCCAGCGCCTTCAGCATCGCGGCTACGGTCTGCAACCGGTCGCTCTCCTTCAGGCGCAACCGCGCCGCGCCGGTGATGACCGTTCGCTGGGGCAGCTGCGCCGCCACTGCCGCCAACGCGGGCACCAGGTCGGGCACGTGGGTGGCGTCGATGGCTTTCCGGCCCAGCAGGCCGGAGACGGCGCGGTCTCCCTGGACGCTGTCGGGGTCCAGCCCCTGCACATCCACTCTGGCCCCCATGGCGTTCGCCGCCAGCCAAAAGGTCGCGGCGGACCAGTCGCCTTCGACCGCGACGTTGCCGGGGGTGTGGCAGCGCTGATGGCCGGGGATCCGCCAGCCCGTCGTCGTGGGCTCGACCGTTATGCCAAACTGCCGAAGGGCCTGGAGGGTCATGTCCACATAGGCCGCCGAGGCCAGCGGCGTGGTCAGGGCGATAGCGCTGTCCCCGTCCAGCAGCGGCAGCGCGAACAGCAGCCCGGTGACGTACTGGCTGGATACGTCCCCCGGCAGCGTCCACCGTCCGTCGGTCAGGGGGCCGGACACCGTCATGGGCAGCAGGTCATTGTCGATCTTTGCGCCGTGTTTGCGCAGCGCTTCGACCAGCGGCGCGTTGGGGCGCTGGGGCAGCCGCCCCTTGCCGGTGAAGGTGGCCCTTGTCCCCAGCGCCGCCGCCACCGGCAGCAGGAAGCGCAGCGTGGAGCCGCTCTCGCCACAGTCCAGCAGGGCCTGCCCTGGGATTTGGGCAATGGGGGAGACGTCAATAAAATCGCCCTGCCGCTCAATGCCCGCGCCCAGCGCCCGCAGGCAGGCGGCGGTGGCCTCGATGTCCCGGTTCGTGGCGCGGATGGCGATGCGGGTGGGGCCGTCCGCCAGCGCGGCGCAGATCAGCAGCCGATGGGCGGCGGACTTTGAGGCCGGGACCCGCACCGTGCCCGCGAGGGGGCCGGGGTTGACGATCACGTTCACAGCTTCAGCGCCTCCTGCGCGGTGAGGGCCCTTTCGAACCACAGGGGCAGCTCGGCCACGGGAACCTTCTCAAGATGGCACTGGCCGATCGCGTCCGGCAGCACCAGCGTGATTTTCCCTCCCGAACGCTTTTTGTCGGACAGGGCTGCTTTGGCGAGGGTGGCAGCATCGCATTGGCAGCGCACGGGCAGGTCGTTGGCCTTCATGCAGTCGGCAATCCGCCGAATCATCTTACCGGGACAGCCCGCCGCCGAGGCGGCCATCACCGTGCCGATGGCCACCGCCTGGCCGTGGAGCATGGTGAAGTGGGACAGGTGCTCGATGGCGTGGCCGAAGGTGTGGCCCAGGTTCAAAAAGGCCCGATTACCGGTGTCGAACTCGTCCCCGGCCACCACGTCCCGCTTGTAGGTGACGCAGCGCGCCACGACCGTGTCAACCTGTTCCAGCCAGTCGCCCGCTTCCAGCAGCGCGAACAGATCCGGGTCGTTCAGCACCCCGCACTTGATGGCCTCCGCCGCGCCGTTGGACAGCTGCAGGGCGGGCAGGTCCCGCAATACGTCGGTGTCGGTGATCACCAGCACGGGTTGGTGGAACGCGCCCACCATGTTCTTGCCGAAGGGCATGTCGATGGCGGTCTTGCCGCCCACGGAGGAATCCACCGCCGCCAGCAGCGTGGTGGGAATCTGCACAAATCGGATGCCCCTCGTGTAGATGGCCGCGGCGAAGCCCGCGATGTCGCCCACCACGCCGCCGCCCAGCGCGACGATCAGGTCGCTGCGGCTCAGCCCCGCCTCGCCCATGGCGTCCAGTATGTCGGAAAGGGTGGACAGGTTCTTGCTGGCCTCCCCGGCGGGGAAGGCGAAGCGGGAGACGTCGAAGCCGGCATAGCTGAGGCTGATCTGCACCCGGTCGCCGTAGAGCTCGTCCACGGTGTCGTCGGTGACGATCAGGCACTTGCAGGGCATGACAACCTTTTTTGTCAATTCCCCGGCCTTGTCGATCAGCCCCTCGCCGATCAGGACGTCGTATTCGGTCGAGGCATTGACGTGAATCTTGCGCATGGGATACCTCCTTTGGATGGGGTAAATTCAGATCTGTGGGGGAGACGAGGGAACAGGGAACAGGGAACAGGGAACAGGAATGGTGGCTGGCGCGTGGATTATGAGAACGTACACGCTGCAGGGGCGACGCCCTTTTCGAATGAATGCAGTAGTGGCGTCCATGTCACCGCTACAGGGTTTTCAGGGATTTCGCGTCTCATTTTATCGCGGGAACTTATGCTTTGGCTTGGTTGTACCGCCCCGTGCGCGGCTTTTCCTGTTCCCTGTTCCCTGTTCCCTTTGCACTACCCTTTGCATTTCCGCTAACGCCTCGCCAAATCAGAATTTATCAGTCCAACGCTTCCTTGCACTCCCGACCCTCCCGCAGTACGGGCAGGACCTTCTCGGGGTCGCCGGAGGCGAGGGCGTCGCGGTACTGGTTCAGGCGGAAGATCAGGTCGTCCACCGCCGGCAGGAGCAGGTCGTTGTTCTCCAGGAATAGCTCAGTCCACATGACCTCGTTCATGCGGGCGACCCGGGTCATATCCAGGAAGCTGCCGGCGGAGAAGCCCTTGTGGCTGGGGGCCAGGGGGTTTTTGATGTACGCGCCGGACACCACGTGGGCCAGCTGGCTGGTGTAGGCAATCATCTGGTCGTGGGCTTCGGGGGTGCAGAAGCGCACCATCTTGAACCCGGCCTCCAGGAAGAAGGCCTTGGCAGCCTCCCGCTGTTCAATGCCCACCTCGGGGGCGGGGCACAGGATCATCGAGGCGTTTTCAAACAGGTTGGCCCGCGCGCTGGCGAAGCCGGAGAACTCCCGGCCCGCCATTGGGTGGCCGCCGATGTAGGTCCAGCTGTGCTTTGCCGCCACCGGCTCCACCTGGCGGCATACGCAGCGCTTGACCCCCGCGCAGTCGATCACCAGCGCCTTCGGGCCGAAGCTGTCTGAGTGGCTGACGATCCAGTCGGCGCACAGCTGGGGAAACAGGGCCACCAGCACGATGTCGCATACCGGCAGCAGGTCGTCGGTCAGGTCGTCGTGAATGGCCTCCACCGCCTTGGCCCGCAGCATCACCTGAGGGTCGATGTCGTAGCCGAACACGGTGTGGTCGGTGTGCTTGCGGATGCTCATGGCCAGCGAGCCGCCGATCAGGCCCAGGCCGACAATGCCGATCTTCATGGTAAAGCCTCCTTATCGCACGGCGAAGGGCAGCACGTTGCGGATGCCCTTGGCCAGTTCGTCAAACTGCTCGGGGGTCAGGGATTGCTTGCCGTCGCACAGGGCGTGGGGCGGGTCGTTGTGCACCTCGATGATCAGCCCGTCGGCCCCGGCCACGGTGGCCGCCATGGCCATGGACTTGACCAGGTAGGCGTGCCCGGTGCCGTGGCTGGGATCCACCACCACCGGCAGGTGGGTCAGCCTGCGCAGCACCGGAATGGCGGACAGGTCCAGCGTGTTGCGGGTGTAGGTTTCGAATGTGCGAATTCCTCTTTCGCACAGGATGACATTGTTATTGCCCCCGGCCATGATGTACTCGGCGCTCATCAGCAGCTCCTCAAGCGTGTTGGCCAGGCCACGCTTCAGAAGGATGGTCTTTCGGGTCTGGCCCAGCTCCTTCAAAAGCTCGAAGTTCTGCATGTTCCGCGCACCGACCTGGATCACGTCCACGTCCTCGAACAGGGGCAGGTGGTTGGCCTCCATGATTTCGGTGACGATGGGAAGCCCGGTGACCCGCTTGGCCTCGCTCAGCAGCTCCAGCCCCTTTTCGTGCAGGCCCTGGAAGGCGTAAGGCGAGGTGCGGGGCTTGAACGCGCCGCCCCGCAGCATCCCCGCGCCGCTGGCCTTTACGGCCTGCGCAACGCCCACGATCTGCGCCTCGCTCTCCACGCTGCACGGCCCGGCGATGATTTGGAAGTTTCCGCCGCCGATCTTCACGCCCCCGCAGTCGATCACGGAGTCGTCCTCGTGGAACTTGCGGTTGGCGCTCTTGAAGGGCTCCTGGATGCGCTTGACCGTCTCCACGATGTCCAGCGAGGCGATCAGGTCCATGTCCACGCGGCTGGTGTCGCCGATCAAGCCGATGATGGTGTGGTTCTGGCCCTTGGAGATGTGCAGCCCGAAGCCGATGCCCTCCAGCCAGTTGGTCAGGTTTTTCACCTGGTTTTCGTTCACCTTGTCCTTGAGCAGTATGATCATGGTTGGTTGCTCCTTTCGGAAAGTCGGTTTCGTGATGAAAAAGAAACGGCCCCGCAGTGAGTTTTACTGCAGGGCCGTCTTCGGGGATACCCGTTGAATCCGCGTACAGCAAAGCTCTTTATCTGCGCGTGCCGATAAAGTAAAAGCGGTAATAGCTGTAAGCGCTGTGGTTCACGGTGCATACCTCCGGGTCGCATCAATGCTTTAATTGGCTAAATTATAAGCGAGTCGGGGGGGTTTGTCAATGCGTGCGCAAAGTTTTAACGGGATGGGCCGGCATTCCCGATCTTTCCCGCGATCCTCTCCGCCACGATCTGCGCCGCCCTGCCGGTTTCATTCGTGCCGAAGAAATCCAGTACGGCCTTGCAGTTGGCGGGGGCGTCGATGGGCCCGGACAGTATGTCCAGCAGTTCGCTTTCGCTGTGGGCGACGATCAGCGGGGACTGGTCCGGGTCGAAGTACAGGCCGCGCTCGGTTTTGTAGTCGCCGACGTCGGGCTGGAAGTAGACCACGGGCCGGTCCAGCAGCATGAAGTCGCCTCCGATGGAGGAATAGTCGGTGATCAGCAGGTCGGTGATCAGCAGCAGCTCCGTGGCCTCGGGCCAGGCGCTTACATCCATCCGTGCGTCGGAGTGGATGCCCTTCGAGTCGATATGGCCCCGCGTGATGCACAGCCAGCGTTCCCCGGTGGCCTTCTCCAGCGTTTCCCGCACCCTCTCGAGGCTGAAGGTCGCGTCCTGTACCGAACCGCTGGAGCTGGTGCGGAAGGTGGGCGCGTACATCAGCACCCTTACGCCGTCGGCGATGCCCAGGGCGCGGCGCACCCGCCGTGCGGCCTCGGGCGGATTCTTCACCAACAGGTCGTTGCGGGGGTAGCCCACCTCCAGGATCTCACCCTTCACGGCGAAGCCGCTGCGGTACACGTCGCTGCCGAAGCGGGAGCCGGACACGGCCAGGTCGATGCGCCTGGCCTCGTTCAGGAAGTTGCGGTTATTCGGCTCCAGGTCCAGGCGCACCTTCTTGAAGCCCCGGTCGCCGTGCCAGGTCTGGATGTAGTACTGATCGTCGAACTTCTTCACCCAGCGCTTCATGCCCGCGTTGGTGACGATGACCTTCGAGGTGGCCATCTCGCGCATCATGGCAAGGCCGCTGCGGGGCACCTTGACCACGTAGTCAGGGATGTCCGGCGACGCCGCGCCCTTGCCGCTCAGCCGGAACAGCAGCTTCGCGCCCGGGGCGATTTCGTGCAGCGCCTCGGCGACGGCCCGGGGGTTGTCGTTGTACAGCATGCCGTCGTAGCTGGAGAAGAACACCTTGTTTCCGTCCACGCCGTACAGCCGGTGGCAAAGCCGCATCCAGCCGGTGTAGACGGGGCCCGAGGCATGCTTAATGCCGTTGAGCACGGTGAACAGCGCCTTGTTGTGCTTGATCCGCGCCTTCAGGGACGGCCTGGAAGCGCCTTGCACAGCGGGGGCGGCCACGGGGGCTTGGGCGGGCACGGGGATCCTGTACATGGCCCGCCTGCCCTCGTGGGTGGAATCGATGCAGACGGCGTCGCCGGCGCGGTTCCAGCGGGGGTGCAGGTCGCATCGGCAGTCGCCCACGTATTTCAGCGGCGAGTGTACCCGGGCCATGCGCTGGACCCGGTTGGTGTCATCGGAACAGACGAACACGCTGGACAGTCGCGCCCGGTTGGGGTAGCTGTCGGTGACCACCCGGCCGTCGGGGCTGTAGCTGCAATGGCCGTCGGTGCGCAGGTCGGGCCACAGCAGCTGGTATTCGGGGCTGCGATCCTTCATCAGGTAGTAGTGGTCGCCGGTGGTTTGCTTGCGCAGGAAGGACAGGATATGGGTATCGTCCTTCCAGAAGCTGTGGGACGCGAAGTCGTCGTCGCTGAGGTTGTACATGTCCGTGCCGTCGCTGCTGACCGTGACCAGCCGGGTGTGCTTGTGCCCCTTCTGGAACCAGCGGTGCAGCACCATGAAGCGATGGCCATCGGGGCTGAGCATCAGGTGGTTCACCTTGTGCTCCGCGCCCTCCATGCGCCCGTCGGGCTCGAAGGCGGCGAAGTCGGTGTACTTCAGAAGGGGCGTCACCCTGCCGTCGGACAATTCCATTCGCCAGATGCAGGGCGTGTCGGGGCACAGCTGGCCCGCGGTGGCGTCCGGCAGGTTGGAATAGCCGTAGCCGGGGCGCAGCCGGTGCAGGCGGGAAAAGTCCAGCGACAGGGCGAAGGAGGCGTCCTTTGCCACGTCGTACACCGGCAGGGGCAGGGTTTTGACCTCGCTCATACTTTCGGTATCGAAGATCACCGAGCAGTAGCGGCCCTCCCGGAAGTCATTGAACAGTATGCGACGCCGAAAATCCGGTCCCAGCCACTGGGCCATGCAGCCCTGCTGCACGTTCCAGGCGTGGACCGTGGCGATCACACGGGGCGCGCCGCCGGGCTCGATCAGCACCAGCTCGCCCGGTTCCTTCGGGGCGGGGGAATTCGTGGCGTCCCGCACCCGCAGCGCCAGCAGGCGGCGGTCGTCGGCGTCCCAGGGGCACTTGTCGTAGTAGCCGAAGAAGTACTCCATGCCGTCGTCGGGGGTCAGTCGGACCAGCTCGCCCTCGGACTTGATCTTGTTCCGGGACAGGGCGTAGCCGGTATACTGGTAAACCCGCTTGCCCGCCCGCTTGACGCCGGGAAAGGGCTCCAGCAGCCGCTTGGCCCTGTTTTCAATGTCGTGTAAGCTCATTTGTGATCCTCTTTGATCGCTGTGGCGGCACAGGCGCCGCCGCTGCATTTCATATTTCTTCGCCCGACCGCATCGCGCCGCCATCGCAGTCGCGGCCGCGTGATGACTGAACTGCCTTTATCGCGCCGTCCAGCCAGGCCAGCGATTCGGCCCGGTATTGCTCCCGCAGGGCGTCCACTCGGTCCCAGTCGATGGGGGCGGCGGGCGCGAACTGATCCTTTGGTATGCAGCGGTCCGATAGCCCGAACTTTTCGCACAGGTCCCTGTACTTCCGCCCGCCCTTGCCGTGCTCCATGGCGTAGAATTCACGGTGGTACAGTATGGACAGGCAGGTGCCGTGCAGCGAATTGGAGAACACGGCCTCGGCGTTGCGCACGAGGGACAAAAACTGTTCGATTCCCGCGGCGGTGAAGGTCCTGTGCTTCAGCTTGTGGTGGGTGAATATGGACACCTCCACGACCTTCAAACCGTGGGCCTTCGCGTAGTCGTCCACGCAGCGCAGCATGTAGGGGTCCGGGTTGACGGTATAGTAGGCCAGCAGGTACTTTCCCCGCACCTGCCGGGGGGCGGTGATGGGGTCGAAATCCCCGGGCTCGGCCAGCAGCACCGGGTCCACCACGTCGGCCACCGGCTTGTCCGTCAGCGTGCGGACGATCGCGCTGGCGTAGCGCTCGCGCATGGAGATGTGCTCCGGCAGCTTCAGCAGCGCCCGCAGCTCGTCCTTTTGCGCCTCGGTCAGCTTCGCCTCGCCCATGCTGGCGGAGTAGGCGATCTTCGGAATGGGGCGCAGCCCTGCCGTCGCGCCGAAGAATACCGGGTCAAAGCTGCCCCTGAAGTAGTTGGGCGACCAGATCACGTCGCTTTCGAAGAAGATCAGGTCGTAGGGCAGGGCCATCTCTTCCAGGTCCTGTCGGCTGTAGCAGCGGTCGGATACCTGCAACTGCGCCTTGAAGAACTGCTGGAAGCGCCTGTAGCGCAGCACGAAGCCCGGGGTGATCAGCATCGCCCCCAGCAGCTTGGCGGGGTTCTTGCGCTTTTGGCGGACGAAGTGGGTCCACGGGTTGAACTGGCGCTTGGCTTCGGGCAGGTAGTCCAGGATCTCGCAGCGCGCCATGTCGCCCCGCCGCGCCATCAGCCGCTGGAACATCCAGCTGTGCAGCACCGCGCCGTAATTCAGCCGGCCGGTGTGCAGGTTGATGCTAACAATTCCCGCTTTCAAGGACAATCTTCCCTTCGGTTGGAGATATATTCTGATTTGTGGGGGAGATGGCAGAGTGTCCAAAAGTAGCCTTCCCCTTCAGGGGCATCGAGCGCCCGGAAAAATGTCCAGTGGACATTTTTCAGCGAGATGGGGCCGGTAGGCCCGCGGTAGGTGGCTTTCGGTGAAAACGCTTGCGTTTTTGCCGAAAGACGGA
>ONJE01000106.1 GCA_900318045.1 uncultured Eubacteriales bacterium | reverse complement strand
ATCGATCCGGGTGGCGGTCGCGCGCACCGGCACGAAGGCCTCGGCGACGGCGCATTGCACAGAGAGCAGGCAGAGGACCAGCGCCAAAGCCGCCTGCATTAATCGCCCGGCCTGTAGGCAGGCGACGGATCTGTCTGTTTTGCGAATGTGGCATTTGGGGAGGGTCCGATTGAAACGATTCAACGCTTTTGCGTAGCTATTCTGTGCCGCGTTAGTGGATTTATCATCCCTCGTGTTTCTCCTTCCGAAGAGCCCCATATAATCATCTGCCCCTGTATGTAACTTTTATAGGGTCTATTTTACCATGTTTAGCAGAAGAAAGCAACAAAAAAGCGCCGCCCGAAGGCGGCAAATACGGTTATTATGAAGCTTTCTGATCCCCAGCGGCATCGGCATCCGGTTCCAGGAATTGCCGGGCCGTCAATTTGAATTTGATGGTCACCTGGTATCCGCGCCGCACCTCGACCCTATCAATGATCTCGGCCAGGATCATCTGTTTCTGGCTCAATGGCGCGTCCTCGAAAAGCTGGCCCCATTCGGCCATCTTCCGGGCCTGCAGGCGCTTGGCTTCGAGCATTTCTTCCTCGGCCTGATTCACCATCAAGACCCGCTGGTATTCTTCGCGGGCCGCTTCGAGGGCGGCCTTCTGCTTCGGCATCAGCTGGTTGATGATCCCCAAATCCAGCTGGGATTCGCCGGTAAGCGCCTTGATGGCCTGATCTTCCAGGGCGGCCACGGCCTTCGCCGCTTTATCCACAGCGGCGGCGGCATCGGCCAGGGCTTTCGCCTGGGTGGATTCTTCCCGGCGCATGGCGGCCTTTAATTGCGAAGCCTCCGGAATGCGCCTGATCCGATCAAAGAAGGATCGCACCACATCCAGCACCACATCCTCGATCTTCCAGGCGGCATATGTGGATTGACCGGCGCATGATCCCCGATAATTGATCTTACGAAAGCAGCGGTAAACGTCCCAGCGATATTCATGTCGCCCGGTAGAATTCTCAACCACCTTGCGGCAATGATTGAAAGTAAGGCGCTCGCCGCATTCCCCGCAATAGATCAGCCCGGTAAGCAGGCCGCCCGCGTCGGTGCGAAGGGGATTCTGCCGGTTTTCCCGGTTATGATTGCAGCGGTCATGTATGATCTCGATGGCCTTATAATAATAGTAATCATCCACGATCCGGAGGGCTTCAATCGGTTCGGAAAGCGTCTCGCCCAGGTGCATTTGGCCCCGGTCAATCGGATTCCCGATCATAGCCCGGAGACACATAGGGACGGTTCTCTGTGCTCATCTGTTTTTATATACATAAAGAGCCGAACCTTTCGGTTCGGCTCTTTGGTGGTCGCAACAGGACCCAAACCTGTGGTCTCGCTGCGCTACGCTTGCTCGGTCAACTTCGCAATGGTCGCCTCGCCGCGCTGCCGCTTGCGACGCTCCCTTGCTCAGTACGCCTCCGCCTCGCTGCACCGCCCACCGGGCGCGCTCGGCTCCGGCGCCCCATCGATGTGAACGATGTGCTCTGCCATGCCGTTCTATGACCATGATGAAAAACGATCGACAAGCGCACGCTCCGTTTTGGCCCAACCCCCGGGCTTTATCTCTGCGCAGCGGGCTTTTCCAGGCGTTTGATGCACAGGGGGAAGATGAAGGAAATATACAGGAATTGAACGAAGCATGAAGCAATCGTCCCCGCCGCGCCGGGCAGCCAGCCCTTGACCAGAGGCACCAGGATCAGGCTGACCGCGTAGTAGCTCAGCAAGCCCGTTGTGACCCTTGTCACCCGCTGGGCCATGGTAATACCATCGGTGGAGAAGCCGACGAAGCGCCGTTCAAGGACCCATCCGACCAGAAAGGCGGCGCACCAGCCAATGCCCTTGAATGTATCGTTGGCCATCTTGGTGCCGTCAACCAGGAGTTTGCCCTCCGCGTTGTAGTCAGTGGGATAGGGTTTGACAGCGGCATACACGGCTATCGCGATGGCCAGTACGATGCCGATCCCCGCCACGAGGATGTCCTTTTCAGGATGCGCCGCGACCCAATTCATCAGCTTGACAGTCAATCCCATCACAAGTATGCCGACCAGGGCGCCTACCAGGATATCCTGTGGCGTATGCACGCCAAGAAAATTGCGGCTGAAGGCGACCAGCGCGACGATAATGCCCAATGTAATCCGCAGTGCCCGGGGAAGATCCTTTCGCACGGCGCCGCCGCCATAGACCGACGCGGCATTCATGGTATGCCCGCTGGGAAAGGAGTAGCCTGTGGCCGTAGTCATCGAGTTGCCGTAGGGCACGATGCGCGCGTCACGAATCCATGGCCGGTAGGCGCAGGCCGTCACCTTCAGCATGCCGTTTGCCAACCGGTTGCCGCTCCAGCCCATCAGCAGGTAGGTCCCGAATTCCTTGCTGACCCCCCAATAGATGATCGCCATGATGACGATGACCGTGTTCAATTCGCCCAGGAAAGTCATCTTTGACAGAAAGTCCGTCAAAAACGCGCCGGCCCCATTTCTGAAATCCTGCAATGCCAAAAGAATCCTGATATCCATAATTCATCCCTCTTTTCCAGTATTTATAATAACACATCGTGGGGAATTAGGCAAGGGAAATACCGCACAATACGGCGGCAACGGTGCCACGGTTCAAATCATTGATTTGAACCGTGGCAGTTTGGCCCCCTGGGCCAAAGGTTGCAACTTTCCGTGATGAAGCAATAATACTAGAGTGTGTTTCAAAATGCAGGAAGATGCAATTTCGAGTGGATTTGCCTGCATTTCAAGGCGATTTTCCGCAGGCTTAGTGTCCGCCATACCGGCGTTGAAGTCCCTTGACTTGCCGCCAGCAAGCCTGCGGGCCTTCGCCTTGGTATGACGAAAAATCCGCTCGCATGCTTGCATACATCTAGATTGAGATTAGTATCAAGTAATCATTGGTTGTCTTCATCATCCGAAAAGATGATTATCCTGTCGGCTGCCCGCAACATCACATGATATAGTCAAGTACATGTCTTTTCCCGCGCCATTCCGGACACACAATTACCTGACCTGTGGAAAAAGCATAGCATCTTTGGGCATACCTGTCAAGACAATAGAACCGTCCCCGCTCGGCAACAGAAGATAGGTTTGAACAGATACAATATCACACGATGCACCCGGCAAGCAGTATGCTGGGTGCATCGTGTGGTTGTTATTGGTTTTTGTCTGTTACAGTCTGCGAGAAAATCAGTACAGGCTGTTGATGTAGTCGGTCAGCAGTTCCCTGTTATAGAAATGGTCGTAACTGTCGATGATATGGTCCGGATCCACGCCCCGGTCCACATCGTAATACGAGCCGTTCTTCACGAAGGAAAGCCGCATCGGGCCGGAAATCTGGAACGAGGTTCCCCACGCGCTGGCCCGGTTGAAGACCACACAGGCGCCGCCGCCGGTGACCTTGCCGAGCAGCGTCACCCGTCCGTCCGCCTTAAAAGCCCACGGAACCAGATTGCCGCAGGAAAAGGATGAGGGAGAGGTCAGGCAGTAGAGATTCAGGCCCCGCCCTGCCAGGGTGTCTTTCTCATCAAACTCATGGTCCAGGTTCACGTCGGCACGGTATACCATGGTGGATTCGGAGTTGGTGAAGGTATTCCGAACGGAAACCTGTGCGTCGCCGAGGAACCATCCCAGGGTAAAGGCCGCGGTAACGGCCGCGCCACCGCTGTTGCAGCTCAGGTCCAGCACCACGTTTTTAACAGGGCTGTTTTCCCGTGTAATCTGCTGATGCGCCTTGGCGATAATGCCAATGGTATCATCGGGCAGCTCGCCTTTTTCTGCCAGGCCGTAATAATCCGCGACATCATCCTCATCATCATCGGTTGAGATCGTAAAGTTGTCGAAGGTCACATAGGCGGTATTGCCAACTTCATAATAGTGCTCAGAAGCTTCAGGATACTGCTTCCGGGCGGCTATGGCGTAGTTGCCCTGAGACTCGCGGACCATGGAACTTAACCCAGGACTGGATTCCGGGCTGGATTCCGCCAGATAAGAGACGCCGCTGAAACGGGAATGACCGTCATCCAGCCAGGTGCTTACCATATCGGCGATCGCGTTGTCCGCTTTCGTGGCATCGGGGTCCGCCAGACCGTTCTCCAGGCCGGTCTCGAGGAAGAGATAGTGGAAGCTGCTGATATTGTGCGATTCCTTCAGGCCATAGAAGGAATCGAGCATCAGGCACAGCTCGCGGTATCCGTAAGCGACAAGCGCGTCGCTGCGCTTTGCCTTGGGCGCGGACATATACGGCGTGTAAAGGGACTTGGCCGCATCTTCCTGAAATTTCTCCAGGAATTTGGCTCCCTTTTCCGTGGACGTGATCCTCTCCATAAGCAGGGCAAATCTTTCTTCCATCGTGCCTTCACCGTTCTGTATGATATCAATGACTTCTTCCTGTGTCATGATCCCGCCCAATATCAGGTCCATCATGAAGCTTGTGTTGGGATCGACCATCGAGCCGATGGAAGTCATATAGATGCCCTGTCCGTTAAAGTACGCATTGAATGAAATCGTTGTCAGGCAGAAGTCAGAGAGCGTCTGCATCGGAACAAGATACTTTCCATCCTGCGCGACCATATCAATCAGGTAATCCTTCAGCTTCAGGGCTGTGATTTCCCCGTAACGGTTGCGGCTGTTGACGACGCTCAGAAGGAACGGTTGGCCCTCTTTATCCGTTGTCGGGACGCCTGTGATATCCAGATAGTTTCCGTCTGATTTCTGGAAAAACGCCACAAAATCCGTCCAGTAGATCATTCCCTCGTTGAAATCAAACGTCATCGTAAAGTACTCATCACGGGAGACGACCACCTTGTTCTCGGCTTCCTGGACTTCGACAGTCCACTTGAAGTCATTGTAGCTTTCCGGACTTTGCTCCGGGAAGACATAGTTCATCGCCTCAACCCAGTCTCTCACGTCCGTGTAGGGCAGATCCTCCGCGCCATCCAGAAAATACAGAGGATAATCCTCTTTCCAGAGCTTGTCACTCGTGCTGAGAAAGAAGGGATAGGCTTTCATCTCAATCTGATGCGCGGGGGCGGTATCCACTGCGGCTTCCGCAAAGGCTCCGCACCCAAGGTTTGCGAAAAGCGCCAATACCATCAACAGGCAGATACATCTCTTCATCTTCGACATCTCCTTTTGCACTAAAGCTGTTCAGAACCTTCAAAAATGCAACAATGGAAGAACCCGATTTCGCTTCACCGATCAGTTATCGCCTGCTCATCAGCGTGGTCAGTCGATTCGTCACGGGGTTATCCTCCTCTCGCTTTATTCATTTTACATTATTTGACAGCAAGCATTGTTTTTCAAGACTCGTGGCACAAATGGTATTGATTCTGGCACGATTGGTACGCTATAATTGATTAAACTACTGTATAATATATTTGGGGGATATTCGATCTGCGAAAGAAAACAAGAGAAAGGGCGAATCGGTCATGTCAGTCGGATTGTACCTGCGCAGCTTCTGCGGCTTTGCCCTACAACTGGTTCCCTGTGCCATGCTCCTGCCGGTTCCCTTTCGGGAGGAAGCATTTGCAAAGGGCAAGCGCTGGGCCTATGCGTGGCTGGCGGCGCTTGCGCTCGTCTTTTCCCTGTGCTATCCGCTGAGCGTCTGGCTGAACATGGGCCAGGCGGCGAACGGCAACCTGGACGACAATCTGTTTATGCTGGCAGCCATCGCGGGCGTCACAGCCCTCTATGCCCGGATCACGCGGGTGAACCTCATGCGGAAATTCTCCGCCCTGTTCATTGTGATCAGCTACGCCGCAGTCCAGTTCTTTCTCGCCAACATGCTGATGGATTTCCTGCCGCTTGCAAAGCAGGACATGACCTACAACGACGCCACACTGGCGGCTTACCTGATCGTGACCGCCGTGCTGTTGCCGCCGGTCGCGCTGTTCATGCGCACCAGGCTGAAGAATTATCTGGAAATCCTCGGGCATACCGACCATCCCCGGCTGGAGCTTGGCTTTCTTGTGGTGGTGCTCGTGCTGTACCTGGTTCTGAACGCGCTGTACTCGGCGCTTTGGATTCAGCTGAGGGATGCGCTCCGGCTGAGCTTCGTCTACTTCATACCGTTTTCGCTGTTTCTCTCGCTCCTGCTGATCTTCACGTTTTACTGCACCATCAACCTCTCAGTATTCAAGGCCAGGAGCGCCCAGCAGTCGGTAGAGCTTGCCCTGATGCGGCAGAATTACGACCACATTGAAGAGAACATCGGGCAGCATAAGCGCGCCCTGCACGACACACGCCAGCTGCTTCGCAACATCTCTACTCTTGCAAAGGACGGGACGAGGGAGGACCTGCTGAAATACATCGACGAGGCCATGGAGTATACGACGGTTTCAGACACGCGGTTTTGCGCCAATCCCTGCGTCAACGGCCTGCTTAATTACTATGCCGGGCTCTCCGAGGCGCAGGGCATTGGCTTTTCGGCGCGGGCCGTCTGCGACCGGCTGCCCTTCTCCGACGCCGATATGACGATCCTCCTTGGCAACGCGCTGGACAATGCCCTTCGCGCTGCTGCTGAATTTGCAAAGGCATATCCCGATGCCAGACCGGAAATTCGATTTACCGCAGATACGATCAACGACCAGTTCGCCATCCAGATCGAAAACCCCTGTCTCGCAGTTTCCTACGCCGAAGATTTCCCGCGAAGGAATAAGAACTGGCTCTCTGCGGACGCCTTTGCGAGCATGCACGGCAGCGGCTACGGGCTAAGGCGTATGGAGAAGATCTCCGGGAAGTACGGCGGGCACGCCTGGTTCTCCTTTGAAGCGAAAAACCGAATCTTTGTCACGCGGCTGATGCTGCCCGTGGGTGGGGTGTGAGTATGCGCGTTGCGATATGCGATGACAACAGCTTCGATTTGAAGGCTGTGCAGGAAATGTTCCGTCGCGTGGCGCCAGGGCATACTCTGGATGCCTTCTCCGACGGCAGGAAGCTGCTGGAAGCGATTGTCACAGGCACGCGCTACGACCTGCTGTTCCTGGATATTCTCATGCCCGGAATCTCGGGCATGGAGCTCGCCCGGGAGGTCAACAGGGTCGCCCCCCATACGCCGAAGGTATTTCTCACGGACAGCGAGGCCTATGCCGTGGAAGCGTTTTCTGTCAGGGCGCTGCACTACATCCTTAAGCCCATGACGGAACAGGCGCTGAAGGAATGCCTGAACCGATTGGAGGAGCGCCGGGGCGCGCGGCAGCGGGTACATATCATCAGCTCCTCCGGCACCCGGCAGATGCTCTACGCGGACGAGATCCAATACGCGCAGAGCGACGCGCATTACTATGACCTACACCTGAAGGATGGAACGGTCATCAAGGTCCGCATGACGCAAAAGGAAATCCGGAATACGCTGGGAGATTCGTTCATCCTCGTCTCCAGGGGGCTGGTCGTCAACCTGGAATTCATCCGCCAGCTTGGCCCCAAATCCTGCATGCTTAAGGATGGGCGGGAAATCCTCCTGAGCCGCGGCAACGTGGAAGAGATCCATTCCGCCTATGCCGCGTATGTCTTTTCCCGGCTCTCCAAGTGCGACGGAACATCTCCGGAAAGGGTGAAGTGATTATATGTGATAATATTGTGTATAAGGGTTGTATTGTAGTGAAATACACACTACAGACGATACGATATGGTATAATCACGATTATAGGAGGATAAATCCATGAAGAAGACAGTATCTGTTTTATTGGTGCTGACAATGCTTCTGGCACTGACCAGTACCGCCGTCGCGAGCTGCAAATTCAAGGGAGACGATCGGATTGAGTTTGTCAGGAATACAGTAGTCTACAAGGATCACGATGATGGCAGCAAGACCGGCGCCGTCGTCCGTAAGGGCTGTGTCTCCGTCGTCAAATCCACCTGTGGCGACAAGTGGGTCGAGCTGTATCTTGAACCCATCGACGACGCCAAGACCGGGTGGTTCAAGGTGAACGACCTGAAGAAGACAGACAGGTATGTCGAAGTCCGCGCAGGCAACATGGTTTGGAAATCCTACGTCTTTATTTGTTATTCCAGCGGAGGCGCGGGTAAGTCAAGCGCTTATCTCGGGCCCTGGAATGATTCCGGAAAATGGCTGAGCGATGGAGGATACCGCATCAGCACTGACGCTTACAAACGCGTCAAGGCCAGGGCCAGCGTATGGCTGCACAGGGAACCCAGCCTGAAGAGGAACTATGGCAGGGCATTGCGAAAGGGGGACAAGGTGAAGTATCTTCGCCAGTGGGCATTGGACAGCCGCCTCGTTCCCTTCCTGCGCGTCAGATACCAGGGCAAGTGCCTGTGGGTATCCATGCAGTACACCGAGATCGTGAAATAGAAGGAGGAAGAGACCATGAAAAAAATCAGCACAATTGCCTGGCTGCTCGTCCTCGCAATGTTGACGATGACTGGCACAGCCCTCGGCGAAAGCTTCGATATCGAATTGTCAGAAGGAAATGGTCTGCAGAGCGAATTGACCATTGATATGGATGTCGATGTCCTGGAGGACGAATTAAACATCGCCGGAGATGACGGCTTGGAGGACGGCCTCACCCTCGACCTGTCGGAATTCCAGCTTGAAGGGGATTTGCCGGGTGAGAATGCTGCCACGGCGGATGGCGCCGCAGTCGCGCCGAACGACAATGCCGGCAGCGGGCGGATCATTTGCCTTCAGCCCGGTGAAGGCGCCGGCAACGACGAGCTGTTTGCCGAGTATGTCGACATGCTGTTTGGACGGGTTCCGCAAAAAAACGGTTACATTGGCAGGACGCTCACGGGCACGGCAAAGAAGATGTATGACTATCTGGCGCTGCGGATAGAGAAGGTCGCGGCGGGAAAAATCAGCAGTTCAGTCTTCCGCATACCCGCCTCCTACACCCCGGATTTCGACTGGGACACATACTGGAATGATATTGTCAATACCTTTTACGCACTGCTGGCCGACTGCCCCTACCATCTCTATTGGTTCGACAAGGTCAGGGGAATCTCACCCATTTTTGAAGACGGCCAGCTGATCCTTCCCTTTACAGTAGCAGAGGAATACGCAAAGGACACCTTTGAGACCGACGCCGCAAGGATCGGCAAGGCCCAGATTGCGGTCAAAAACGCCCGGAAGGTCGTCAAAAGGTATGCCGGCATTTCCGACTACAGGAAGCTGTGCGGCTACAGGGATTATATCTGCAAGGCCGTGGAATACAACAATGCGGCCGTGGAAGATCCCTCCACGCCCTATGGCAACCCCTGGCAGCTGATCTGGGCCTTTGACGATGATCCAAGCACCAACATCGTATGCGAGGGTTATTCAAAGTCCTTCCAGTACCTGTGCGACCTGTCGTCGTTCAACGACGGCATCAAGTGCTATTCCGTCGCAGGCGACGGCGGCAACAATCCTGACGACTGGGGAGCGCACATGTGGAACATCGTCACGATGGAGAACGGCAGGAACTACCACGTGGACATCACCTTCTGCGACACGGGATTGCCGGAAGACTTTCTGGTCGGCACACCCGACGCCGCGGAAAGCGGCGGCGCATTCTACACCGTAAACGGAGAGGCATGCTATCACTTTGGCCAGGAAACACTCGCCACCTTCCCGCAGAAGGTGTTGAAGCTGTCCGACAACGATTATAACCCCGACAAGCCCGAACCGACTGCCATAACCATCACTCAGGGGAAAGGCGCGACTGCATACATGGGCAACACGCTGGCCCTGAAGACGAAGACGACGCCCAGGAACGCTGAGAAGGTGCTGACATGGACATCCTCCAAGCCTGATGTGGCCACAGTAAGCAGCAATGGCACTGTAATTCCAAAGAAGGCCGGCAGGACGGTCGTCACTGTAAAAACCAAGAACGGGCTTTCGGCGAAGATCACCGTCAGGGTGATAGACGCAGGGAGCATCAAATTCAAAGAGGGCACGCGCAAAACCATTGCGATCTATAAGACGGCGACGCTGCATATCGTCGTTTCCCCATCGAAGGTCAAACCCAGGCTGACCTGGACCAGCAGTAACCCGAAGGTTGCCACCGTGTCCAAGCGGGGCGTGATAAAGGGGGTTGGCTACGGCACTGCCACCATTACGGCCACCACAGCCAACGGCAAGACGGCGAAAATCACGGTCAGGGTCGTCGATGCGAAGCCTGAGAGCGTGTACCGGATAAAGGAAACACCGCGCGATGCACAAATGTAAGGCGACACGTTCAAATCGGTATAGGGTTTTGAAGACAGCAGATGGCTGAAATTCAGCCGTTAAGGAAATATAGTTGAAGCGACCTGCTCACACGTTTTCCGTTACTGCTCAGCGTACACTCCCTCAGTCACGCTTCGCGTACCAGCTCCCTCTGACTCCCCCAGTCAGCTTCGCTGACAGCCCCCTCAAGGAGGGGGCCTGAACGGGAGCCTGTAATACTAATCTCAACCTAAACCTATACAATCATGCGGCATCTTTTCCGCCATACCGGCGTTGAAGTCCCTTGACT
>ONJE01000240.1 GCA_900318045.1 uncultured Eubacteriales bacterium | reverse complement strand
GGAAATCGCTTGCGATTTCAGGCAAATCTGAGGGAGATGTATTGAAGGGGGACCTGTCCCCCTTCAAGCGGGCGATAGCCCGCGACAAATCAGAATTTTTCACTACATCCCTTGACATATATATACCATACTCCTACAATGAAAGGCATATACGGAATTCCCATCATGCAAGGAGAAATCACCCATGCAAAAGTCAGCCCCAGTGGAAAACAAGATGGGCGTCATGCCCATTCCAAGACTGATACTGAACATGTCGCTGCCGATGATACTGTCCATGCTGGTGCAGGCGCTGTACAATGTGGTGGACAGCTATTTCGTCGCCCGCTACTCCCAGGACGCGCTGACAGCGGTGTCGCTGGCCTTCCCGGCGCAGAACCTGATGATCGGCGTGGCTACGGGCACGGCGGTGGGCGTCAATGCGCTGCTGTCCCGGGCGCTGGGCGAAAAAAAGCCGGAGCTCGCCAACCGGATCGCCGAGAACGGCATATTCCTGGCGCTGGTTGGCTACGCAATCTTCCTGCTCTTCGGCCTGTTCGGCGTGCGTACCTTCTTCCGCACCCAGACCGATGTGGAAACCATCGTAAACTACGGCGTGGACTATCTGACTATCATCTGCTGCTTCAGCTTCGGCGTGTTTGGCCAGATCATGTTTGAGCGACTGATGCAGTCCACCGGGCGCACCATCTACACCATGTTCACACAGGGCACCGGCGCGATCATCAACATCATACTTGACCCCATCTTCATACTGGTGCTCAAGCAGGGCGCGAGGGGCGCGGCCATCGCCACCGTGATCGGCCAGATCATCGCATTCGGCCTGGCGGCAACCCTCAACCATTTCAAAAACGCGGATATCCGGCTGGACATGCGGCGGTTCAAGCCTGACCTGAATATGATCAGGCGGATCTACGCCATCGGCGTGCCCTCCATACTGATGATCGCCATCGGATCGGTGATGACCTTCCTGCTGAACATCATACTGATCACCTACACCCGGGCCGCGGAGCTCTCCGCCACGGTGTTCGGCGTCTACTTCAAGCTGAACAGCTTCGTGTTCATGCCGGTGTTCGGCCTGAACAACGGCATCATCCCAATCGTCGCCTACAACTACGGGGCCCGCAACCGCCGCCGGATGATGGAGGCGATCCGGCTGGCGGTGATCTACGCGGCCAGCTACATACTGCTGGGCCTGTTGGCCTTCATGATCATTCCCGGCCCGCTGCTGAAGATATTCAACGCCTCCGACGACATGCTGCGGGTGGGCATTCCCGCCCTGCGCATTATCGGCAGCACGTTCCTGTTCGCCGGGGTCGGCATCGCCATGAGCTCGGTGTTCCAGGCGCTGGGCTACGGCACCTACTCGATGATCGTGTCATTCATACGACAGCTGGTGGTGCTGCTGCCCGCGGCCTATGTACTTGCCCGCATAGGCATGCAGACCGGCAACGACACCCTGGTCTGGTACGCCTTCCCCATCGCGGAGATCGCCTCGCTGATCACGACGCTGATCCTGTACACGCGGCTGTACAACAATGTCATCAAACCGATTCCGGAGGGCACGGCGTAGAAAACGTTCCGATGATTCATGGCCGGGAGAAAATGTATTTCCCCGGCCATGATATTTTTCCCCAAAAAAGCGCCCTGCAACCCCTTGATTTTTTCCCCTGCGTCATTTACAATATAGATATGGGAGTTTTATACCCTTCATCGAAATCGTTTTAGATCGACACATAAGTCTATATGGAGCAAGGAGGCACACCGGTATGCAATACGGCCATTTCGACGACCTGGCGCGGGAGTACGTCATCACCCGCCCCGACACCCCCTCTCCCTGGATCAACTATCTGGGCAGCGAGACCTTCTTCACCCTGATGAGCAACACCAGCGGCGGCTACAGCTTCTACAAGGACGCCCGGATGCTGCGCCTGACCCGCTATCGCTACAACAACGTGCCCACCGACGCCGGCGGACAGTATTTCTACATCAACGATTCAGGCAGCGTGTGGACCCCCGGCTGGATGCCCGTGAAGGCGAAGCTGGACAGCTACGAATGCCGCCACGGCCTGGGCTATACCCACATCACCGGCGTCAAGGACGGCCTGAAAGCACAGCAGCTCTCCTTCGTGCCCCGGGGTGTGAACGCCCTGGTGACACGGGTGCAGCTGACCAACGAATCCGCCGCCGTCAAGGATATTTCCCTGTTCAGCTTCGTGGAGTTCTGCCTGTGGAACGCTCAGGACGACTCCACCAACTTCCAGCGCAACTTCTCCACCGGCGAGGTGGAGATCGAGGGCAGCGCCATATACCATAAGACCGAGTACCGCGAGCGCCGCAATCACTTCGCCGTGTACGCGGTGAACGCCGACATCGACGGCTTCGACACTGACCGGGCCTCCTTCATCGGCTACTACAATGGCTTTGGCGAAGCCCAGGTGCCCTTTGCCAACAAGAGCAGCAACAGCGTGGCCAGCGGCTTCGCCCCCATCGGCAGCCACTGGCTCAAGCGCAGCCTGAAGCCGGGCGAGACGGCGTCCTTCATTTTCGTGCTGGGCTACTGCGAGAACCCCCAGGACAAGAAGTTCATCGCCCCCAACGTAATCAACAAGGCCCCGGCCCACGAGATCCTGAACAAGTACAAGACCGACGCCCAGTTTGAGGAAGCCTTCGCCGAGCTGAAGGCCTACTGGAGCGAGCTGCTGTCCTCCTTCCAGGTGGAAAGCGGCGACGTGCGCGTGGACCGCATGGCGGGCCTGTGGAACCAGTACCAGTGCATGGTCACCTTCAACATGTCCCGCTCGGCCAGCTACTACGAGTCCGGCATCGGGCGCGGCATGGGCTTCCGCGATTCCACCCAGGACCTGCTGGGCTTCGTGCACCTGATCCCCGCCCGGGCCCGGGAGCGCATTCTGGACATCGCCGCTACCCAGTTCCCCGACGGCAGCGCATACCACCAGTACCAGCCCCTGACCAAGCGGGGCAACAACGACATCGGCTCCGGCTTCAACGACGACCCGCTGTGGCTGATCTTCGGCGTGGCGGCCTACGTGAAGGAGACCGGCGACGTGTCCATCCTGAAGGAAATGGTGCCCTTCGACAACGACGTAAAGCTGGCCCAGCCCCTCATGGAGCACCTGAAGCGCAGCATCCACTACACGCTGGAGCACCGCGGCCCCCACGGCCTGCCGCTGATCGGCCGGGCCGACTGGAACGACTGCCTGAACCTGAACTGCTTCTCCACCACCCCCGGCGAGAGCTTCCAGACCACCGAGAACAACGAATCCGGCGCGGCCGAATCCGTGTTCATCGGCGGCATGTTCACCGGCGTATGCCCGGACTACGAGGCCCTGTGCCGCCTGTACGGCTGGGTGGACGAGGCCGAGCAGGTGGGCGGCTGGTTCGCCGACATGGAGAAGGCGCTGCTGACCGCCGGCTGGGACGGCGAATGGTTCGTAAGAGCCTATGACGCCTACGGCAACAAGGTGGGCAGCCATGAATGCGACGAGGGCAAGATCTATATCGAGCCCCAGGGCTTCGTGGTCATGTCCGGCGTGGGCGTGAAGGAGGGCTATGCCCAGAAGGCCATGGACAGCGTGGAGAAACACCTGCTGTCCGAGCACGGCGTGGCAATCCTGACGCCCCCCTACACCGTGTACCACCTGGAGCTGGGCGAGATCAGCTCCTATCCCCCGGGATACAAGGAGAACGGCGGTATCTTCTGCCACAACAACCCCTGGATCGCGCTGGCCCAGGCAACCCTCGGCCACGGCGGCAAGGCATTCGACATCTACCGCCGCACCTGCCCCGCCTGGATCGAGGACCAGCAGCTGCACTACACCGAGCCCTACGTGTACAGCCAAATGGTGGCCGGTCCTTACGCCCCGAACTTCGGCCAGGCCAAGAACAGCTGGCTGACCGGCACCGCGGCCTGGAGCTTCTACACCATCAGCCAGGGCATACTGGGCGTCAAGCCGGATTACGACGGCCTGAAGCTGGATCCCTGCCTGCCCAAGGAACTGAATGACCTGAAGCTGGTGCGCAAGTTCCGCGGCAGCACCTACAACATCCACATCGTCAACAAGGCCGGCGATGAGAAGGGCAAGCTGAGCCTGACCGTGGACGGCAAAGCCCTCGACGGCAACATCATCCACGCTGACAAGACCCCCTCTACCCATGAGGTCGAGGCTGTGATGGCGTAAAACCAGGATGATTACGCAACCCTCCCGCGCTCAATGCGCGGGAGGGTTGCTTTCAGCTATTGGCAGATTTTCAGTGTCAACAGGGACGGTTCGAGGCCGCTGAAAAAACAGGTAATACTAATCTCAACCTAAACCTATACAATCCTGCGGCGACTTTTCCGCCATACCGGCGTTGAAGTCCCTTGACTTGCCGCCAGCAAGCCTGCGGG
>ONJE01000094.1 GCA_900318045.1 uncultured Eubacteriales bacterium | reverse complement strand
ATAGCAGCTGTTCAGTCCAGGCGGAGGAAAAACAGCGGCGGCCCCTGGGCCGCCGCTAGAGGCGATATGTTTGATTGGGCTGACCAGATACAGTCAATAAATGTCGAAAAAACGCAAACCCACAGCTATGGGTTTGCGTTTTGCTGTTATTTATTCCGATTCTGTTTGCCGTGTCATGTCGATACGCCGCAGCAGGGCACGGATGCGGGCAAGCAGTATCTGGTCGGAGAAGGGCTTGGTTACGTAATCGTCCGCGCCGGTCTCGAAGCCAATGACCTTGTCCGATTCCTCGCTCTTCACCGTCAGCATGATGACGGGAATCCCGGCAGTGGGGGCGTGGGATTTCAGCCTGTGGCAGACCTCCTCGCCGGGAATGTCGGGCAGCACCAGGTCCAGCAGGATCAGGGAAGGCTTTTTCGATATGGCCAGGGCCAGCGCATCATAGCCGGTCAGGGCCAACAGCACCGGATAGCCGGCGGCTTCCAGCATTTCGCTGAGCGCTTCGAGGATGTCCTTGTCGTCGTCCACGCACAATATGGGCGCCATCATATGACCACCTCCCACCAATGGTCCGGGTCGGTCGCGGGGGAAGTGTCATGCGGTGGTGGTCAGCTTGTAGCCGACGCCCCGGACAGTCTCGATCATGCCGGCGTCATCGCCGAGCTTTTGGCGGATATGCCGGATGTGCACGTCTACGGTGCGGGTTTCGCCGTAATACTCGTGGCCCCAGATGCGGTCCAGCAGGAAATCCCGGGACAGCACCCTGCCGGGGGAGGAGGCCAGCGCCTTCAGCAGTTCGTACTCCTTCAGTGTCAGGATCATCTTCTCCCCATTGCGGAAGGCTTCGTAGTTTTCACTGTCGATCATGATCGGGCCCACCTTGATCTTCTCGTCGGGGTCGCCGGTGCTGGAGCGGCGCAATATCGCCCGCACCCGGGAAACCAGCTCCCGCGTGGAGAAGGGCTTGGTCATGAAGTCGTCCGCGCCGTATTCAAAGGCGAGAACAGCGTCCGCCTCCTCGGTGGATTCGGTAAGCACCAATATGGGTACGGCGGAGATCGAGCGTATGGTCTTGATCAGCTCAAGGCCGTTGATGTCGGGCAGTTGTATGTCGAGTATGACCAGGTCGGCGTTGCTGTTGACGAATTCGAGGCCTGTTCGGGTGGTGCGCACGTTGTACCCGGATGTGGACAGAGATGTGGAGAGCAAATCGAGAATGGGTTGTTGTGCGTCAATACACAGTATCAATGGCTTCGGCATGTCAATCCCCTCCTTGGTGTCTTGGTCACTTCCTTTCAAAGCAAAAAGAAATGTTTTGATTTCATGTTATAATTATAACATGGCATGATAAATATTTGCAAGTGTTGCGTCAAATTTAACAAAACAATGCAAGCACTGATTCTAGAGTGTGTTTCAAAATGGATGCAATTTCGAGTGGATTTGCCTGCATTTCAAGGCGATTTTCCGCAGGCTTAGTGGGGCTAAGTCAAGGGAAATCAACGCCGAAATGCAGGCAAAGATGCCGAAATTGCACTTCAGGCATTTTAGAAACACACTCTAAGCCAGTGGCGGGGCAAACTTCTCCATGTGCATGCGCAGGTTGACGCAGCTGCGCAGCAACCGGGCGGCTTCAGGCCACTCGGGGCGGTCATTGAGCAGCTGGAACCTGTCGAATTGGGTGCGGGGCAGCTTCATCAGTATGCGCCGCGCGCCGTTGCTGATCTTCGGGGCGGGGGAGTGACAGTTCAGGCACACCGCGCCGCCCTGCTCGGGGTCGAAACGGGCATCCCCGTCCACGGGCCTGCCGCAGAGCATACAGGCGTCCATCCGGGGGGACAGGCCCATCAGCCTCATGAAGTGGGCCTCGAAGGCGAAGGTCACCAGCTCCGGGGGCAACTCGCCGTAGTTCAGGTGCGCCAGCGCCCGAAGCGTGATGATGAACAGTTCCGGCGCGGGGGTGTCCGGCAGGATTGCCGTGTCCAGCAGCCGTAACCAGTACACGCCGTGGCGAAGACGGTCGTAGTCAGAGCGCAGCTCAAAGTAGCTGTCGGAGATCTGGCACTGCTCCAGCGAAAAGCGCTCCCGATGCTGGTAGAGCTGGAATTCGCCGCTGGTGAAGGGCTCCACGGCGTTGACCAGCGGTGATTTCGGCCGACGGCAGCCCCGGGCGATGGCGTCCACCCGGCCCATATCAGGCGAGAAGATGGTGACCATGCGGTCGTAGTCGGAATAATCTGCCCGTCGCAGTACCAGGCCGGGGGTAGTGATGATGGCCACGTTATTCTTCGTAGCCCAGCGCCCGCAGGTCGCCGGTACGGTTTCGCCAGTCCTCCCGCACCTTCACCCACAACTTCAGGTTGACCTTCGTGCCCAGCAGCCGCTCGATGTCAGCCCTGGCCTCGCTGCCGATGGTGCGCAGCATCGAGCCTTGCTTGCCGATGATGATGGACTTGTGGCTGCCCCGCTCGCAGTACACATTGGCGTGGATCTCGGTCAACGTGTCGGAAACCTTTTGGATTTGCAGCATCTCCACGCCCACGCCGTGGGGAACCTCGTCCCGCAGGTTGCGCAGGGCCTTCTCCCGGATGATCTCGGCGCACATCACCCGCTCCGGCTGGTCGGTGATCATGTCGTCGGGGAAGTATTTCGGACCTTCGGGCATGGCCTCGATCAGCAGCTTCAAAAGCAGATCCACGTTCTCGCCGGTGCGGGCGGAGGTGGACACGATCTGGTCGTAGCCGCAGTCATGCAGCTGGGCCAGCTGGGGGAACAGCTTTTCTTCGGGCACGATGTCGATCTTGTTCACGGCCAGGAATTTGGGGCAGTTCATCTTTGCAATGTCCTGCATCACAGCCATGTCGCCCGCGCCGATGTGCTGGCCGTCCACCACGCACAGAACCGCGTCCACGCCTTCCCGGGCGTCATTGGCGGACTTCATCATGTATTCGCCCAGCTTGGTGCGGGGCTTGTGCAGGCCTGGGGTATCGACAAACACGATCTGCCAATCCTCTCCTGTAGCGACGCCCAGAAGCTTGTTGCGTGTGGTCTGGGGATGGTTGGAGATGATGGCAACCTTCTCCCCGACAAAGCGGTTCATCAGGCTCGACTTGCCCACGTTGGGGCGGCCCAGTATGGCCACGAAGCCAGAGTGGAATTTCTTTTCAGACAATGGTGTCTCCTCCATGTGCCGTATGGCGATAATTATTCAATTAAAATTATACCATATGCTACGAAAAATAACAATCGAACAAACGTTTGACTTTGTTGGCGCCCTATGCTATAATCCCCATGGCCATTTTTGAAGTGGCGGCCATAGCGCCACTATACAATCCAACGGAACAGGGAGGACATCGCAATGGTTTACTCACGCCGCTATTATTCTCCACTCGGTGATATAATCCTTGCCGCAGACGACACGGGCCTGACGGGGCTGTGGTTCGCTGATACCCAACCGCACATGGAGGAGGGCGTGTCGAAGGATGCCGAGGCGCGCCCTTCGCCGTTCTTCGACGAGGCGGCCCGTTGGTTGGACATCTACTTCTCCGGGCGCGACCCGGGGTTTACGCCGACGCTGCACCTGACCGGCTCGACCTTTCGCAACCGGGTGGGGGAGCTGCTGTTGAAGATTCCCTATGGCACGACCACCTCCTACGGCGAAATCGCCAGGGCCATCGCCCGGGAGCGTGGCGTCGAGCGCTTTTCCAGCCGTGCTGTTGGCGGCGCGGTGGGCCACAATCCCATCTCGCTGATCGTGCCCTGTCACCGGGTGATCGGCAGCGATGGCAGCCTGACAGGATATAGCGGCGGCATCGAGCGCAAAATAGCCCTGCTGAAGCTGGAAGGGATTGCCGTAAGAGCGTGAACCTGTCCCGTTCCCGGCGCATACCATGAACCATGGAGGCGATGGGGATGGGACGCTCTTGCGGTTACAGACCGGGGAACAGCGGCGCCCGGGTGGTTGGCATTGTGCTGATGGTGGTGGGCGTGCTGATGTTCCTGATATTTGTGCCCCGCTGGGTCTGGACCTCCGCGTTGGGCATTTGCCTGATCAGCGTGGGGTTTCTGCTGTGGCGCTTCGGCGGCTGATGGGCTATGATGCTCAAATATGACTAAAATCGCGCATTTCGGGTGAATTCGATGTATGAGGCGATATTTGTGGTATAATGGCATGTATCAAGGGGGGTATATGCCTTGCTGTACGCGATAATCGCCCTGGTGGCGCTGGTGATCCTGGCGGCATGGCTGATTTGGCGGTGTCGGACGCTGCATGTCACGCTGACCAGGACCCAGGCGCATTTGCAGCAGATGAATAAAGAACGGGCCAGGCGCCAGAACCTCCAGCAGTTGCTGGAGCGGCGGGAGGCGGAGATTCGCCGCCTGCGTCAGCGACTGGACACCTATGAGAGCGATTTCCAGGAGATGGAAAGCCGGACCAGTGACCTGAATATGTCGCTGTTTCGGGAGAGCGGCCTGCGTATCCTCGCGGAAAAGGAGGAGGGAGCGAACCGCCTGAAGCTGGAGCAGCTTGAGAAACAGGTCAGTGATGCCCGGAAGAAGCTGCGGCAGCAGCAGGACGAGTCCGCCGAGACCATCCGCCGGATGCAGGACCTGATCAATACCCAGGAGAAGGAGATCGCCCGCTTGCGCCAGGCCAACGCGCGGCGCATCAAAAAGACCCCTGCAGACAACGTACTGAATAACCAGATTACGTTGGACGACGTGCTGGGGCAGTGAAGTACGCCCATTGGTTCTTAAAAGCCTGAGTCAGGGAAGATCCCCCGACTTCGCGCGGTATGACACCGCTTTGATCGTTGTCATACTGAGCGGAACCGCGAATGCGGCGAAGTCGAAGGATCTTTTTCATTGCAGAAGCGTATTATATACGCAATTCCCCAATTCCCGGCTTGCGGTGAAGCTGGGTTCGTGGTATAATATATAATGATATATTATATTCGGAGGCAAGATATTGGATTCCATACAGGTTGCAGAATTGAGGCGTGGCCCGCTGGTAGGCAGCATCATACTGGCATTGATTGTCGGTGCGCTGCTGCCGCTGATCGCGCTGGTGCAGATATCGTTGCTGGTGCCGGTGTTGATGTTGGGCGGCATCATGGCTTCATACCTGGGCTCGAAGAGCGGCTGGATTCCCGTGGCGGTTCTGGCCGTCGCAGCGGCGATTTCCTCGGGGCTGCTGATGGGCGGCAAGATCGCGTTGATCCTGCTGGTGGCGTCACTGGTTCCGTCGGTGATGGTGGTGCTGGGCGCGACGGGGAAGAAGCATTTCTTCAAGCAGATGAACACAGGCGTGATTGCCTTTGTGGGCGGGCTGCTGGTCGCGACGGTCATCGCTTACGTCAGTTTCGGCGGTGGCATGATCGCCAAATTCGTCGACGTGTTGCGCGCCGAATACAACCGGATGCCCGACGCGGCGCTCCAGCCTATGGTGGACTGGGTGAATGCCATGCTCCCAGCGGCTGGACAGTCGACGATACAGGGCATGACGGTGACATCCTTCCGTTATCAGCTGTCTGGCGTGCTGGATCTGATGCAGCAGACCTACGCAGAAATCGTGCCCGGAGCGCTGCTCAGCGGCGCGATACTCTCCGGTATACTCAGCGTGCTGTGGGCCAACTGGACCATGGCACGGCGGGGCATGGCCAGCAACGAGAGCTTCATAGGTATGAGCGGCTGGTTCCTGCCGTCCCAGCTCACCCTGGGCGCGGTGGGGCTTTGGGCCGTGGGCTTGATCCTGATGGCAACAGGCAGCGCCAACGGCACGACGGTCTTCATGACCATCGCTCAGTCGGTAGGCGCGCTCTTCGCCGTTCAGGCGCTTTGCGCGCTGGATAGGCGATTGTTGCGGGCAGACAGGCCGTTGAACCGGCGCAGGCTGTTGATCGGGCTGCTGGCCGTCGCTGCCATGCTCCTGAGGGGCCTGGGTTCGGCGCTGGCTTACATCGGCGCGGCATCGGCGCTGGCAGGTTCCCACGGGGCCATACGCCAGTGGACCCGGAACCGGCCGAAGGATCCCCCGGATGACGGTATGGACGAATAAGTTTTCTCCAACCGCGCTGTCGCTCCGCTCAGCATGATGGGCATCGCTTCAGAGACATGCAAAGCGGTGGCGCAGAAGAAGTCGAAGCATCTGAAATGGCATTGATAGGAGGCTTGACATTATGAAAGTGATACTGCTTCAGGACATCAAGGGCACCGGAAAGAAGGACCAGATCGTGGAGACGTCCGACGGCTATGCCCGCAACTACCTGCTGCCCCGCAAGCTGGCGAAGGAAGCCACTGCCGAAGCGCTGAATTCCCTTGAGCGCGCCAAGGGCGCGGACCGGCACCGCGAGGAGGTGCGTCGCCAGCAGGCCGAGACCCAGGCACGCGAGCTCAAGGGCAAGGTCATCCAGCTGGAGGTACGCGGCGGCGAGAACGGCAAGCTGTACGGCTCCATTACCAACGACCAGATCGCCGGCGCGCTGAAGGCCCAGCACGGCATCGAGGTGGACAGACGCAAGCTGGAGCAGGAGGAGCCCATCAGGTCCGCAGGTCAATCCTTCGTCACGCTGAAGCTGTATCCCGGCATCTCAACGCGGATGATCGTCAACGTGAAGGTGCAGACGAAATAGAACATACAGGCACTTTTACCGAAATAACTTGCACATCTTGCTTGGCTGAATCCGCCCCTGTACCCTACGGCCCAGAGGGCCTGCGGCTTTGTTGTCGTCGGTCAACGTGCCCCGGCACGCCTCCCTCCTTCTCCTCGCAGGGACGAATTCATCCTTCGCAATCTGCACAGGTTATTCCGCTACAGTTCCTTACTATCACATTGGCATCTGTTCAGCTGAAGCGGCGGCCTCCGGGCCGCCACAGTGGCGCTGTGGAAGCACCGCTGTGTATCCCCACATGCAATGAGGCTTGATCGGCTGCCACAGGAGAAGCTATGGAGCAGTACAACCCACAGCCGGACATGGCGCGCACGCCGCCGAACCACCCGGAATCCGAACGCAGCGTACTGGGCGCGATGATCCGGTCCAGACAGGCGACCCAGCTGGCCGTCGAGCGCCTGAACCCGGCGGATTTCTTCGACCCTGCCAACCGGGAGATATTCGCCGCCATGAAGGATATGGCCAACGAATCCCGCCCTGTAGACCTGGTGACCCTGGACGCCGAGCTGACCCGCCGGGGCCGGCTGGACGCCGTGGGCGGGGCGGCCTACCTGGTGGAGCTGAGCCAGGGCGTGCCTTCCGCGGCCAACGTTCAGGCATACATTCGCATCGTCGATGAAAAGGCCACCCTGCGCCGTTTGATCGCCGCTGCCGACCAGATTCTCAAGGAAAGCTATACCGGCCAAAAAGAGAACCAGGAGATCCTGGAGGGCGCGGAGAAGGTCATCTACGACATCACCATGCGCAAGGGCGGCGAGGAATTGCAGCCCATACAGCCGGTACTGGTGAGCACCTTTGAGAAGATCGAGCAGCTGGTCAAGAACCACGGCCGTATCGAGGGCGTGCCCACCGGCTATACCGAGTTGGACGAAATGCTGACGGGACTACACCCGGGCGAGCTGGTGCTTGTGGCGGGACGCCCCGCCATGGGCAAGACCAGCATCGGCATGAACTTTGTGGAGAACGCGGCCATACGCGCTGGCAAGAAGGCTGCCGTGTTCTCGCTGGAGATGCCCGCCGAGCAGCTGGCCATGCGCATGCTCTGCACAGAGGCCCGGGTTGACATGCAGCGCGTGCGACGGGGCCAGATCGAAGACGAGGAATGGGAGAGGCTGTGTGACGCGCTGGTGAGCATCGGTCCCTCTGCCATCTACATCGACTGCACCCCGGGAATCACCGTGCCCGAGGTGCGCTCGAAGGCCCGGCGGCTCCAACTGGAACACGGTCTGGACCTGATCATGATCGACTACCTGTCGCTGATGACCGCCACCGGCAAAAACGGCAGCCGCCAGGAGGAGGTCTCCCAGATCTCCCGCACGCTGAAGGGCCTTGCCATGGAACTGGGCGTGCCGGTGATCGCCCTGCAGCAGCTGTCCCGCGCCCCTACAGGACGTGCGAACCACAGGCCGCTGCTGTCGGACATCCGCGAATCCGGCGCCATCGAGCAGGACGCCGACGTGGTCATGTTCATTCACCGGGAGGACTACTACGACCCCGATACCCCGGACAAGAACATCGCCGAGCTGATCATCGCCAAGCAGCGCAACGGCTCCCTTGGTACCGTCAAACTGGGTTGGAAGGGCGAATACACCTGGTTCATGGATTTGTCGCCTAGGCCGAAGGAGGCAGTGTAACTTCTGATTTATCGAGCAAAGCCCGAAAAATCAGAAGTTGTCAAGCTTCCCGTTCAGCTTCCTGTACACCACCGCCATGAAGGGTTCCTCCTTATTCTCCGCAGCATCGTTCATAGGCAGCCAGGCCACGGCGCTGTTCTCGTCGGGCATGGGGCGCAAAGGCTGGGTATCGTCGGCCTCCAGCAGGTAGGTGACGTTCAGGTGCAGGTGGGCTGATACGAACTGCCCACGCTTCACGTGGGCGTTCACGGGAAGAACCTCAACAGAATAGATGTCACTGGTGACGGGGCGGATTTGTCTGATGCCGGTCTCCTCCCGGGCCTCCCGCAGGGCGACGGCCAGCAGGTCGCTTTCCCCGTCGGCGTGGCCGCCCGTCCAGGCCCAGGTTCGATAGATGTTGTGCCACGCCATAAGTACATGGGTGCGGGCGGGATTCACGATCCAGGACGATGCCGTGAAGTGGGCGAAGGGGTTGTCACGGGTCAGGGGTACATCCAGGCGGTCGATGGCTATGATCAGCAGCTCCCGATCCCGGCGCTCCTGGTCGTTGCAGGGGGTGTAGGCTTCGATGGCCTGGCGCAGCTTGTCCATGGCGGTTCCTCCCTATTGGTTATGGAACCAGTATAGCCCAAAACACACTTTTTTTCAATACGCATGATCCGACGGAGGTTTCCATATGAAGCGCGTGATTACCTACGGCACCTTTGATCTGTTGCACTATGGCCACATCAACCTGCTGCGCCGTGCCAAGGCACTGGGGGATTACCTGATCGTGGCGCTGTCCACAGACGAATTCAACGATCGGGAAAAGCACAAGCGCTGCTACTTCTCCTATGATGAGCGAAAGCTGTTGCTGGAGGCCATCCGTTATGTGGACCTGGTCATCCCCGAGGAAAACTGGGCCCAGAAGCGTACCGACGTACATCTGTACCAGGTGGACACCTTTGTAATGGGCGACGACTGGGTGGGCAAGTTCGACTTCCTGAAGGAGGAGGGCTGCGAGGTAGTCTATCTGCCCCGGACGCCCGAGATTTCCACTACCCAGATCAAACAGGATCTGAACAAGGGGTGATATCCCTTCCCGATCTCATGAATGTCGTCAACAAAGAAAATACCGCACAATGCAGGCGGCAGCCTGACGGATGGCTTAAAAGGCACCGCCAGACGTGCCGCCGTATTGTGCGGTATTTTT
>ONJE01000092.1 GCA_900318045.1 uncultured Eubacteriales bacterium | reverse complement strand
CGCGCACGGGCATCGCCGCACTGATCGAGGTTGCGGGCTTGACGGGCAAACCCATTACCGCCACGGCCATCGCCTTTCAGCTGGCTCCCCGCCTGAACGCGGGAGGACGATTGGGCTCGGCCCAGCGTTCGCTGGCCCTGGTCATGGAGACTGACCCGGCAAGGGCTCAGGCCGAAGCCGCGGCACTGGAGGCGGAGAACACCCGCCGAAAGACGGTGGAGACGACGATTCTCGCCGAGGCGGAAGCCCAATTGAAGGGCTTCAATTTTGCCGACCATCGGGCCATCATACTCGCGGGGAAGGACTGGAACCCCGGCGTGATTGGGCTGGCGGCTTCCCGGCTGGTGGAAAAGTACAACTATCCCGTGGTGCTGCTGGCGGAAGGCGACGATGTGATGACCGGTTCCTGTCGCAGCATCGAGGGCGTGGATATCCACGCAGCGTTGACGGGCTGTGCCGACACGCTGGAGCGCTTCGGGGGCCACAGGCAGGCGGCAGGGCTGACGCTGTTGCCCGACCGGTTGCCGGATTTCCGGGCGGCCATGGACGCCTGGCTGTGGGCGAACACCGATCCAGAGGTGTATATCCCCGTGCGACAGTACGACGCCGAGCTGAGTTTCGACGAGGTAACACCGCTGTTCATCGCGTCGCTGGAAGCCCTGCAGCCCACTGGCTTTGGCAATCCCGCGCCGCTGTTCCGGGCGACGGCCTCGGTGGTGGATGCCCGGGCCGTGGGGGCTGAGGGCGCCCACCTGAAGCTGACGCTGGCCCAGGGCGGCCGTCGGTTGGGAGGCATCGCCTTTCGCGCGGGCCATCGGGCCGGGGAATTGTCCGGAGATGTGGACGCGCTGTTCGTGCCCAAGCTGAACACCTGGATGGGACGTACCGAGGCCCAGCTGGAAGTGCGGGCGCTGTCGGATGGGGATGTCGGGGCGCGGCTGGCGTCAAAAGTCACGGAGGAACCCCGGTTACAATGCGATTTCTTAACAGAGATCATCTATAATGAAAAAATCCCCCCTGTTTTGGCAGAGCTGCCCGAGGTGGATGTATCGACGCTGGCGGGATGGATGGCGGAGCGCCCTCAGGGCACGCTGGTGGTGACCTCGGATCTGCCCAGCGCGGGGCGCATCGCGCGGCTGGCAGGGGACTGCCCGCCCGATTTGGTCGTGGGTGGCCTGCCCGACGATCCCAGGGCGTTCAACGCCGTCTGCGTGTGTCCGCCGGTAGGGGAGATATCCCCCGGCTATGGCCGGATCGTGCTGGCGGGCGTGCCGAGACGATGGCTGACGGCGGGTTCAGTGCAGCGGGCTTTTCGACTGCCCGAAACCCCGGCCTGGATGGCGCAGCTGCCGGACGTGGAAACCATGCGGGAGGTCTACCTGGCATTGATGCGCGTCGGGCGTCGGCCCGCCTGGTGCCCGTCGCTGTGGCAGCTGGTGCACATGACGGCGGAGGAGGCCGGCACGGCGGACATCACCGCCGCGGCGTCGATCCTTGCGATGGCCGACATGGGCCTGTTCAGGCTCGACCGGTCTGCCGAAGCCTTCGCCATCGCCCGAAGCGACCGGGCAAAGGCCAGCCCGGAGGAGAGCGCCGTGTGGCGGCACATACAGCGCTGGCGGGGCGGGTATTGCGATTGATCGTCCCTCTGTAACGATGCGGGTTATGGCGTTGGGAATGCAGCGGCGACGCCTACGCCGCCATCGTGGCGGCCCGGAGGCTGCGTTGCAGAAGAAATACACGGTTTGAATGATCAGGTTGCGTGGAAAGGAGGATCACAGATGGCCGATACCATGATGAAGCCCTACATCAGTTCGGAAGAGCTGATCGGACGCATCAGGAAGTATCATCCGGACGACGACATGAGCCTGGTGCAGAGGGCTTACGACTACGCGGAAAAGGCCCACGCCAACCAGGTGCGCAAGTCCGGCGACCCCTATTTCAGCCATCCGGTGGCGGTGGCGGTGATCCTCACGGACCTGATGCTGGACGCCACTACCATCGCCGCTGGCCTGCTGCACGACTGCGTGGAGGACGTGGAGGGCTGTACGCTGGATGTGGTGCGGGAGCAGTTCGGCGACGAGGTGGCCCTGCTGGTGGACGGCGTGACCAAGCTGAGCCAGCTGAACTTCGCCAACCGGGAGGAGGCCCAGGCCGAGACCCTGCGCAAGATGTTCCTGGCCATGGCCAAGGATATCCGCGTGGTGCTGATCAAGCTGGCCGATCGGCTGCACAACATGCGCACGCTGAAGTACCAGAGGCCGGAGCGCCAGGTGCCCATCGCGCGGGAGACGCTGGACATCTACGCGCCACTGGCCCACAGGCTGGGCGTGTACACCGTGAAGTGGGAACTGGAGGACCTGTCCCTGCGCTACATCGACCCCGAGGGCTACTATGAATTGGTGCGCCTGGTGGGCATGAAGCGGGAGGAGCGGGAGCAGCTGATCGCCCAGGTGACTCAGGAGCTGAAGGCCCGGCTCAGCGAGGCGGGCATCAAGTGCGAGATCGACGGCCGGCCGAAGCACTTCTACTCCATCTATAAAAAGATGAAGACCCAGAACAAGTCCTTCGACCAGATCATGGACCTGATCGCCGTGCGCGTGCTGGTGGACACCAAACAGGACTGCTACTTTGCCCTGGGCATCGTACACACGATCTGGCCCCAGGTGCCGGGCCGGTTCAAGGATTACATCAGCATGCCCAAGGCCAACATGTACCAGTCGCTGCACACCACGGTGGTGAACCAGGGGCGGCCTTTCGAGGTACAGATTCGCACCTTTGAGATGCACCGCACCGCCGAGTATGGCATCGCGGCTCACTGGCGCTACAAGGAGGGCAAGGCCGCCGACGAGCTGGACACCAAGCTCAGCTGGCTGCGCCGCATACTGGACTGGCAGTCGGACGCCAAGGACCCGGGGGACTTCAGCGAGCTGTTGAAGTTCGACCTGTTCGCCGACGAGGTATTCGTGTTCACCCCCAAGGGCGACGTGGTATCGCTGCCCCGGGGCGCGACGCCGCTGGATTTTGCCTACCGCATACACTCCGCCGTAGGCAACCGCTGCATCGGCGCGAAGGTAAACGGGCGGATCGTGCCGCTGGCCCACCAGCTGCAAACCGGCGACTTCGTCGAGGTCATGACCTCCTCGTCCTCCCACGGCCCCAGCCGGGATTGGCTGAACATCGTCAAGACCAGCGAGGCCAAGGCCAAGATCCGGGCATGGTTGAAGAAGGAGCAACGGGACGAGAACATCATCCACGGCCGCGAGTTGCTGGAGCGCGAGGCCAAGCGCCTTGGCTACACCATGTCCCAGCTCAACAAGCCGGAGCTGGTAGAGACGCTGTACAGGCGCTATTCGGTGCAGAGCTACGACGACGTCTGCGCCATGGTGGGCTTCGGTGGGCTGAGTACCGTACAGGTGCTGAACCGGTTGATCGACGAATACAGGAAGCAGCACAAGAGCGAGGAAGTCACGACCCAGCTGACGGAGCAGGCCGCCGAGCCGGTGGCTCAGCCCCCCAGACGCCAGACCACCACCTCAAACGGCGTGATCGTGAAGGGCGAGAGCGGTATGCTGGTGCGCTTTGCAAAGTGCTGTTCGCCGCTGCCGGGGGACAAGATCATCGGCTATATCACGCGGGGGCGCGGCGTGTCCGTACACCGGGCCGACTGTCCCAGCCTGAAGGACGACGGCATGGAGCAGGACCGGCTGATTGAGGTGGAATGGGAGGACCAGAACTCCAATGGCACCTACGAGGCCGAGATCCGCATCATCTGCTACAACCGCACCGGGCTGCTCGCCGAGCTGTCGGTGATGTTCGCCTCGATGGACGTGCCCGTCAGCGCCATCTCGGCCCGGGCATTGAAGGACACCACCTTCCTGATCAACATCTCCCTGGTCATCAAGAACACCCAACAGCTGGCCAAGATCATCCGCGACCTGCAAAAATGGCCGGATATCGTCGAGGTCAGCCGGGTGAGCGGATAAGGCATCGCAAAGCGTGCCGCCGTATTGTGCGGTTTTGCCTTAACAGTTTTTTGCTCGTAACTATTCAGTCAGGTAAATTCTGATTTATCGAGGCGTTGGCGGAATCGCCAAGGGTGGATTAAAGGGAACAGGGAACAGGGAACAGGGAACAGGAAAAGCCGCGCGCGAAGCGATACAACCAGGACAAAGGAAACGTTTCCGCGATAAAATGAGATGCGAAATCCCTGAAAACCCTGTAGCGGCGACATAGACGCCACTACTGCATTCATACGAAAAGGGCGTCGCCCCTGCAGCGTGTACATTCTCATAATCCACGCGGCAGCCGCCATTCCTGTTCCCTGTTCCCTGTTCCCTCGTCTCCCCCACAAATCAGAATTTGTATGTAACTGAATAAATGCTTTTTCTCATTCATTCTCAATGGAGGACAGGCTATGCGCTGTGTCATACAGAAGGTGACCCACGCTGATGTCGTGGTGGAGGGCGAGACCGTCGGCGAAATTGGAAACGGCTACATGGTACTGCTGGGCGCGGAAAACGGCGATACGGAAGCCGACGCCCGCTATTGCGCCGAAAAGATCGCGGGGCTTCGGGTATTCGAGGACGAGAACGATAAGATGAACCTGTCCCTGGCTGATGTGGGCGGCAGCGTGCTGCTGGTCAGCCAGTTTACACTGCTGGCGGACGCACGCCACGGCAGGCGGCCCGATTTCATACAGGCCGCCCGGCCGGAAGTGGCCGAGCCCCTGTGCGATACAGTCAAAGCCATCATTGAGGGAAAGGGAATACATGTGGAGACGGGCCGGTTTCGCACCCACATGCAGGTGAGCCTGCTCAACGACGGCCCGGTGACGATATTGCTGGACAGTAGAAGGAACTTCTGATTTGTCGCGGGGCGACAAATCAGAAGTTGAGTGGCCAGTGGCCAGTGGCCAGTGGCCAGTGGTTAGTGGTTAGTGGTTAGTGGTTAGTGAATGATGAAATCCTTCGGATTTCTTTGATTTTATGGATTAAGAAGGATTGAAACCTCTTCCGTTCCCTTTGAATCAAACAAATCCCGAAGGGATTTGCACCGCCACTAGTCACTAGCCACTAACCACTAATCCCTCAATTCTGATTTATCGCGCATCCGCCCGATATATCAGAATCTACCCATCACAGGAGGTCAATCCATGCCCATCAACATACAAAAAATCGCCTGTGGGATCCTTGATGAGAACTGCTATATCGTTCAGGCCGGGGGCCGGGACGATTGCGTGGTCGTGGATCCCGGCGACGATTATCCCAAACTGAAGGTCGCCATCGGCAAAAGGCACGTGGAGGCCATTTTGCTGACCCACGGCCACTTCGACCACATCATGGCGGCGGGTCAGCTGGCGGCGGATTTTGACGCGCCGGTGTACGTTGGGACGGCGGACATCGAAATGCTGAACGACGCCGAAAAGAGCGGCTACGCGGGCATGATGGGCGTCCCCCGGGCAAACTGGCCGCCCATCGACGCCGTACCCTTCGGCGATGCCGTGTCGGCTTGCGGCATGGATATCGCCGTACTGCCCACGCCCGGCCATACCAAGGGCTCGGTTTGCCTGTACCTTGAGGGCGAAGGGGTGCTGTTCAGCGGCGACACGCTGTTTCGCGCGGGCTATGGACGGCTGGATTTGTACGGCGGCGACCTGCATTCGATGATCGAATCCCTGAAGAAACTGTTTACCCTGCCGCAGGGCGTGAAGGTCTACCCCGGTCACGGCGACGCTACCACCATCGGCGAGGAAAGGGCGCGATACCGTCTATGATTTGGATACGCACCGACGAACCCCGCTTCTTTTCCGACCTGGGGGATGTGCTGCGCCTGTTCTACGGCGATGTGGCCCTGAGCCTGGAGGCGGGCGACGTGGTCTTCGAGCACCACTTCACAGAAGCCGACGGACTCTGGACCGACACCTGGGCCTCCCAGGGGAAGCGTTCAACCCTTACCCGGCATGCCTGTGACGGCGCTCCGCTGGAGGTCAAGCGCCTGCGCAAGCGCCAGATCAAACAGGCGCTGTACGACCTGCTGAAGGATTTGACAGGCATGCATCCTCCCTGGGGCAGCCTGACGGGGATACGGCGGACCCAACTGCTCTACGAGGCCATGGAGAGGGGCATGAGCCTGGAGGAGTATGTGGCCTACATGACCGGGGCCTTCAACGTTTCCCCTGACCGGGCCACCCTGTTGGGGGAGATCGCCCGGATGCAGGACGGCCAGCGGGAGGCTCCGCCGGACACCTTCGACCTGTACATCGGCATTCCCTTTTGCAGGACCCGCTGCTCCTACTGCTCCTTTTCGTCGGGTGAGATCGGCGACGGCAAGCTGGTGCATCCCTATACAGAGGCCCTGCTGCGGGAGATCGGGCTGTGCAAAGCCCTGATGGAGGAGGCAGGCGTGCGCCTGCGTGCGGGCTACGTGGGCGGAGGCACGCCCACAGCCATCCCGCGGGAAGCGCTGGAGCGCATCATCGCCGCGGCCCAGGCGGCATTTCCGGGAGCTGTCGAGTGGACGGTGGAGGCCGGCAGGCCGGATACCATCGACGAAGGCAAGCTGCGAATGCTGAAGGATCGGGGTGTGACCCGGATATCCGTCAACCCCCAGACCTTTAACGACGATACCCTCATGCGCATCGGCAGGGCCCACACCGGACGCGAGACGATCGGGGCCTACCGGCTGGCGCGGAAACTGGGCTTCGACGATATCAACATGGATATCATCGCCGCTTTGCCCGGAGAGGACGTGGCGGACTTCGCCCACACGCTGGATGTGGTACAGGACCTCGCGCCGGACAGTGTGACGGTACACTCCCTGGCCATCAAGCGCTCCAGCCGCCTGCACGAGCAGTTGGCCGTGGCGGGCAACGGCTACGGCCAGGTGTCCCGGGAGGGTGCGGCGGAAATGATCGCCATGGCCCGCCGCCGCCTGACGGAGGGTGGGTGGCGCCCCTACTACCTGTACCGGCAGAAGTACATGGCGGGGAACCTGGAAAATGTTGGCTACGCGAAGCCGGGCAGGGCGTGTCTTTACAACATCGGCAACATGGAGGAGACCGCCAGCGTGCTGGCGCTGGGCGCGGGGGCCATCACGAAGTGGCTGTTTGACCCGAAGTGCCGGGACCTGCGGATCGAGCGCGCCCCGAACGTGCGCAACATCGAGGCATACATACAGCGGGTGGACGAGATGGTGCAGCGCAAGCGTGACGTGATCCTGCGGAAAGCCGATTGACAGGTGCGCCGGCGCCCGTTGCGTGCGGGCTGTGCGGCAATCGTGCGGATTTGAAGCGCTGGCGCCTGCGCCGCTACGCAATTTGATTGATTCGGAGGTTATGGGCCCATGCGACAACGGAAGAGGGGCTTTTTCGGTGACCGGCGGCGGCTCATCGCCGTGGCCGTGGTGGGGGCGCTGCTGCTGGCGGGGATTTTGCTGCTGATCCTGAAGCTGACCGATTCCAGGAAAGCGGAGGAGCCGGCACCGCACCCTGTCGCCACCATCACCATGTCCGACGGCGCTCAGATGCGCTTTGAGCTGTATCCCGAGCAGGCGCCAAATACCGTGGCCAATTTCATCAGCCTGGCCAATCAGGGCTTCTACAGCAACCTGCAATTCTACCGGATCGTGGCGGGTGTGTTCATAGAGGGGGGCGACCCTGAGAACAACGGCACCGGCGGCCCGGGTTACGCCATCAAGGGTGAGTTTTCGGAGAATGGCGTCAGGAATGACGTGTCCCACCAGCGCGGCACGATTTCCATGGCCCGCCAGAGCGGCTACGACACCGCAGGCAGCCAGTTCTTCATCATGCAGGGCAGCTACCCCGAATACGATGGCAGGTATGCCGCATTCGGCAACGCGATGGATGAACAGACGCTGGCTGTGCTGGATGCCATCGCCTCCCAGCCCACCGACAGCACCTACCTGCCCCTGACCCGCCAGGTGATCCGCAGCATCCATGTGGAGACCTACGGGGAGGAATACGGCGAACCGGAGAAGGTTAAGGAGGATGGGTAACTTCTGATTTGTCGCGGGCTACCGCCCGCTTGAAGGGGGACAGGTCCCCCTTCAATACATCCCCCTCAGATTTGCCTGAAATCGCAAGCGATTTCCGGTCGGGCGGCGCTGCACCTCAAAT
>ONJE01000017.1 GCA_900318045.1 uncultured Eubacteriales bacterium | reverse complement strand
CTTTGCCTGCATTTCTGCGTTGATTTCCCTTGACTTAGCCCCACTAAGCCTGCGGAAAATCGCCTTGAAATGCAGGCAAATCCACTCGAAATTGCATCTTCCTGCATTTAGAAACACACTCTAACGTCCGGCCGTCTTTTCTTTCAGCATTCCCTTCAGCTTCTCATAACGCGCACGCTTCTCTTCCTTTGCGAAGTGAACCTCGCGAAACTGCTCAGGACAGCCGTCGTAGATCAGCTTCCCATCGCCGAACTGCTGGCTGGTGAGGTCGAAGCGCCGTCCGTCCACCACGTTGAAGCAGTGGAAACCGCCGTCCTTCAGCGGCACGCCATACACCTGTCCGCCGAAGATGTCCTGGACCAAAAACGCGGTGATGGAGCACTGGCCCAGCGTGGGGTTGTCCGGGGTCCATTCGCTGCGCATCCGGGGCGCGCAGGTATCCGCGCACCAGAGGCCCAGCAGCGCGTCGTACAGGTCCCGGGGCGTTTCAATGCCCGGGTAATCATGGGTCAGCGCCGACACCGTCGCACGCTCCCATCCATAAAAGTGGTCGCTCATCTTATGACCCCCTCATTCAAGGTACCTCTAAAAACTATCGTGCTGTCCGGCGTGATGAGCGTTTTTTAGTGGTGCCCTTCTGTCAATTCGATCACATTGCCCTCATAACCGACGATACAGCTTTCATAATACCCATCGCCAGTCACCCTCGGCCCGCTGATGACCGCATAGCCATCCCGCCTCATGCGCTCTGTGAGCGCGTCCACCTGTTCCCGGTTGCCCAGGGAGAAGGCGACGTGAGCGTAACCCGTGCGCGCCTGCGACTTTTCAGCATCGGTCATGTCTGGCCTGTGCATCAGCTCCAGCCGGGCCCCATCCCCGAAGCGCAGGAAGTAGGAACGAAAGCCGGTGTTCGGATTGTAGTAGCCCTCGTTGGAAACCCCACCCAAATATGTGGTGAAGAAATCCCGTGCGCCCTCCAGGTCATTCACATACATGGCAACATGTTCAATTCTCATTCTGCTGTCTCCATGCGCTCGCGCTCCAGCAGCAACTGGCGCCCGATCTTGCCGGTCATGTGGTCAATGGTTATCTCCACGCAGCAGAGCGTGTCCGCGCGAATCGTGTCCTCCGTCTCCTGCATGTAAAGGTCCTCGAAGCCCTTGGAATACTTTGCCCCCACGGCATTGGCCGCGCGGCGCAGTGCTTCCTCGCCCTCCAGAATCCTGGCCCTGCCGAAGGCGATCACGCTGCAAAACTTTGTCGTGCGCTCCTTTGGCATGACCTCGTCGCGGTCGATGACGGTGAAGGAGACCTTCTCATTGCGGCGAATGGCGTCGATCTTGTGACCGGTCCTGGCGCAGTGGAACCCGATGGTCCCGAGTCCTTCGCCGCCTTCTGCGTACACAAAGCTCACGGGCACCGTGTAGGGATAGCCGTCGTCCCCGTGCAGTCCCAGCACACCGGAGGTCGCCCGGCGCAGGATGTCCTGGCATTCCTCGAATGATATTTGTTGTTTGAACCGCCGCATTTTTCTGAACATAATATGCACCTTTTTTATTCTTGGCGTTTCTGTTCAATCCGATCAAAAGTATCGTCTGTAGCTGCTGACCCTCGGGCCACCACATTATCTTCCGCCTGGACTGAAAGCCGAACCCATTGCCTGCCGCAAGTGGGCTCGTATATCCCGCCGGGTACGCTGTACAGAAAACGCCACCCATTCGGGTGGCGTTTTCTGTACAGCGTACCCGGCGGGATTCGAACCCACGGTCTTCAGAGTCGGAGTCTGACGCGATATCCAGCTTCGCTACGGGTACATATGCAACATGGTCATTATATCCCATTTGCTCCCGAATGGCAAGTTAAAAAGGGGCGAACGCTCAATTTTTCACATAAATTTACGATTTGTTGCGCCGAGGCACCGCCAGACGGGCTGAATTGCTTGCGAATTTACATTGCTTCTGTTACAATATGTAGGTAATTCATAATGGGGGTTTTAGTATGAGTGAATACACCATTGCCCTGGACGCCATGGGGGGCGACCAGGCGCCGGACGCCATCGTCGCGGGGGCCATCGCGGCGCTGAGACGCTTTGAGGACATCCGCGTGATACTGGCCGGCCCGCAGAGTCGGCTGGAAGCCCTGTTGGCCGAAGCCGGGGACGTTCGTGACCGGGTGGAGATCCTTCCCGCGGACGACGTGATACAGATGGACGAATCACCGATGCTTGCCGTTCGGCAGAAGGTCAATTCCTCGATGGTACAGGCCATGCTGGCCGTGCGGGAGGGGCGCGCGGGCGCGGTCGTCTCCGCCGGCAACACCGGCGCGCTGCTGGCGGGCGGTATGCTGCGCATCGGCCGCATACCGGGCATCGAACGCCCGGCGCTCGCCCCTGTGATCCCCGGGGTGAAAAAGCCCTTCCTGCTGATCGACGCCGGAGCCAACGTGGATTGCCAGCCGCGCTACCTGGTACAGTTCGGGCTGATGGGCTCGGTGTACATGCACTCGGTGATGGATGTGGAAAGGCCTGCGGTGGGCCTGGTAAACATCGGCGCTGAGGCCGAGAAGGGCAACAAGCTGACCAAGGAGACCTACCAGCTGATGCAGGCCCAGAGCAGCTATTACTTTGCCGGAAACGCGGAGGCGCGTGATATCCCCATCGGCGACTTCGACGTGGTGGTAGCCGACGGCTTCGACGGCAACATCATCCTGAAATACACCGAGGGGCTGGCCAGTGCCATGATGGGCATGCTCATGGGCAACCTGAACGCCTCGAAGGTGACCAGGCTGGGGGCGGCCCTCTCCCGCCCCGCCTTCCGCAAGTTCAAGCGGAGCATGGACTACAACGCCTACGGCGGCGCGCCGCTGTTGGGCGTAGAGGGCGCGGTTATCAAGGCTCACGGAGCCTCCGGCAAAACGGCCATCATGAACGCCGTGCGCCAGGCGAGGACAATGCTCGCAGGCGACGTGGCCGGGAAGATCCGGGAGGGGCTCAGCGGCCTTGCTGACGCATGACGACGATTTGACAATAATACAGGAGGTAATCCCATGGATCGCAACGCTATTTTCAACAAGGTGAAGGAATACATACTGATGCAGCTGCCCATCGACGGTGACCGGGTCGTTGAATCCGCCCGCATGGTAGAGGACTTGGGGGCCGACAGCGCCAACCTGATGATGCTGATCATGGACCTGGAGACCGAGTTCAACCTGACCGTTGAAGACGAGGTCCTGGGCACCATCAAGACCGTGGGCGACATCGTGGACTACATTTCAAAGAAGGGCTGATTTTGAAGGCACTTTGCAAAAAGCTGGGCTACACCTTCAGCGATATGAAGCTGCTGGAAACAGCGCTGACCCATCCCTCCTTCGGGGGGGATCATCATGTGCCCCACTACCAGCGGCTGGAATTCCTGGGGGACGCCGTACTGGAGCTGGCCATAAGCCGCTACCTCTATTTTGAGTTCCCGGAGGTAGACGAGGGCAAGCTGACGCGCATCCGGGCCGGGCTGGTACGGGAGGAGACCCTCTGCCGCGCCGCCCGGCGGCTGGAGCTGGGTAAATTCATCCGCCTCTCCGTGGGAGAGGATCGCTCCGGAGGACGGGACAAGCCCTCCATACTGTGCGATGTGATGGAAGCCGTGCTTGCCGCCGTGTACCTCGACGGGGGCTTTGACTGCGCTGTGGATGTGATCCGCAGGGCACTGGGCGACGAGCTGCACCCCGAAATGCTGGAGGATCACCTGGATGCCAAATCCCGGCTCCAGGAGGTGCTGCAGCGGGACGGCGAGATGCCCGTCTACGTATTCATCTCGATGGAGGGACCGCCCCACGCACCGCTGTTCCGCTACAGCGTAACGCTGAACGGGCAGCAAATCGGCGTGGGCGACGGCACCAGTAAGCAGAACGCCCAGCAGGAGGCGGCGCGGGACGCCCTCCGGAGAATGCGGAACGGGAAAATAGCCCCTTCCATTACCCAGAACGGAGCGATACAATAACTTGCGACTGAAGAAACTAATACTGCACGGCTTCAAATCCTTCGCCGACCACGCCGAAATCGTCTTTGAGGACGGCATCACCGGCGTGGTGGGCCCCAACGGCTGCGGCAAGAGCAATATTTCCGACGCGGTGCGCTGGGTGCTGGGTGAGCAGAGCGCGAAGTCGCTGCGCGGCGCGAAGATGGAGGATGTCATCTTCAATGGCACCGAAGCCCGCCGCCGCCTGGCCTACTGCGAGGTCACGCTGGTTTTCGACAACGAAGATCACGCGCTGGCCATCGACTTCGCCGAGGTATCCGTCACCCGACGGGTGTACCGCAGCGGCGAGGGCGAATACAAGATCAACGGCGCGGCCTGTCGACTGCGGGACATCGTGGACCTTTTCCACGATACCGGCATCGGCAAAGACGGTTATTCCCTGATCGGCCAGGGCCGTATCGACGAGATCCTGTCCGCCAAGTCGGAGGACCGCCGTCAGGTTTTCGAGGAGGCGGCGGGCATCGTCAAATTCAAGACCCGCAAGCTGGACGCCCAGAAGCGCATCCAGCGCACCCAGGAAAACCTGAATCGCGTGGAGGACATACTCTCCGAGCTTGAGGATCGGGTAGAGCCGCTGAAGGCTCAGAGCGAGCAGGCCCGGGAATACCTGTCCCTGCGTGACGAATTGAAAGGGCTGGACCTGAACGTGTTCCTGGTGCGCACCGAGCGCTATGAGCAACGCATCGCCGAATTGAAGGAATCGGTGCAGGCCCTGGGCGAATCGATCCTCCAGGCCAACCAGGCCCTCGAATCAAAGAGCGCCCAGCGCGATGAGGCACAGACCCGGCTGAACACCTTTGAACTGGAAAGCGGCGAGAAGCGCGAAGCTGTTCAGCAGCTCATCCGCGAGGTTGAAGCCGGCGAGGGCGCGGTTCAGGTCATGCGCGAGCGCATCGTTGCTGGCCAAAAGGATAGGGATCGCATCCAGGCCGAGCAAGCCTCCGCCTCTGAGGGCAAGGTGGGCGTGCTGCGCCAGATCGAAAGGATGACCTCTGAAATCGAGGCTGAAACGAATGCCATTGAAGCCGCGGCCGCGGAACTGGCCAAACAGGAACAGGCCCTCACCGAATCGGAGGAACGCCTCTCCGCCCTGGAGGAGGCCTCGGAAAACGCCAAGCAGCAGATCATACAGGCCATGAACCGGCTGGGCGACGTGAAATCCCAGCGGGCGCGTCTGAGCGCCATGAAGACGGCTCTGGAGAACCAGCTGACCACCATGGACGCCGACCAGACCCGGGAGCAGACGGCCTCTGAGGCGCTGAACGCCCATGTGCAGTCCGCCCGGGACCAGCTGAATGCCGAGAACACCCGTAAAGCCGAGTTGGAAAAGGAAGCCGGGGAGATCCAGAGCCGCGTGCAGGCCCTGGGCGAGCAGTCCGCCGCCCTGTCCGACCGGGTCACCCGGATGCAGACCGAGCGTCAGCAGCGGGATTCACGCCTGAAGCTGCTGCGTGAGATGCAGCGGGATTACGAGGGCTACAACAACTCCGTCAAGCAGGTATTGATGCAGGCCCGTCGCCTGGGCCAGGGCTCCGGCGTCCACGGCGTGGTAGCCGACCTGATCCACGTCCCCGCCCGACTGGAACGGGCCATGGACATGGTGCTGGGCGGCGCGCTTCAAAACATCGTGGTCAGCCGGGACGAGGATGCCAAGCGCATGATCGAATACCTGCGCGCCAACCGCTTCGGCCGGGCCACGTTCCTGCCCATCTCGTCGGTGCGGGGCCGCACGCTGTCCCAGCAGGAACGCAGCGTGCTGTCCATGCCGGGGTGCGTGGGCCTGGCTTCTGAATTGATCGAGTTCGATCCAAAGTACCAGGGCGTGGTGGACAACCTCCTGGGTCGCACCGTAGTGGCCGAGAACCTGGACTACGGCATCGCCATACAGCGGGCCGGCCGCTACCAATTCCGGCTGGTGACGCTGGAGGGCGACGTCATGCACTCCGGCGGCTCGATGACCGGCGGCAGCGTACAAAGCCGCATGACCAGCCTCCTCTCCCGCAGCCGCGAGATCGAGGAGAGCGAGCAGGCCCTGAAAAAACTGGAAGCGCAGTTTGCCCAGGCCCGGGAGCAGTATGTCGCCATCGAGGACGAACGCGGTGGCCTGAAGCGGGAGCGCGGCGAGCTTTACGACGAACTGCACAGGCAGGAGGTCATCTGCGCCCGTGCCGAGGCTCAGCTGAACGCCGCTCTGGACGAGCAGTCCAGCAACAACGAGCGACTGGCGCGCACTGACAGCGAGCGCCAGCGCCTGCGCACGCAACTTACGGATGTGACCGCCAGCCTGGCTGCCCTGGACGCGCAGCAGCTCAGCGCCGAGAGCTCCACCGACGACCGACAGGCCGAGGTCAAGCGCATGTCGGATGAGATCTACACGCTGCGCGGCCAAACCGAGGCCCTGCGGGATGCCGTGGGCGAAGCCCGCATTGCGCTGGCCTCCCGCCGCCGCGGCCTCGAGGCCAACACCAACGAGCGCGACCGGCTGTCCAACCAGGCGGAGAACGCTGAGATGCTGATGGCTGAGTCGGAGATCGCCCTGGCAAACTGCTTGAAGGAACTGGACGCCAACGCCGCAGTTCTGGAAGGCGACATCGAGGCCCTGAATCGGGGCAAATCCGCCCTGGATAGCGCCCGCGCCGCCTTCAACGAGGCGGAGGGAAGGCGCACCGGCATTCAGAAGCAGCTGCAAACCCTGGCCGAGGAAATCGACGGCCTGCGCGCCAACCTGGACGACTTCAGCGACAGGCATCACCGCAGCGAGATCCAGCTGACCCGGGTGGAGGGCGAGTTCAAGCAGCTCCAGGACCGGATCTGGGAGGACTACGAGCTGACCTACGCCGGTGCCGAACCCTTCCGCCAGCCGGACTTTAAGCTGACGGAATCGGAAAAGCGTATCGCCGCCATCCGCCAGCGCATCCGCGCCATGGGCACCGTGAATGTGGCGGCGCTGGACGAATACCGGCGCACCGTAGAGCGTGTGGAGGAGTTGTCCGGTCAGCGCGACGACCTGTTGAAGGCCCAGGCGGATCTGGAGGGCATCGTGGCCGACCTGGAGTCCCAGATGGAGAAGCAGTTCAAAAATCAGTTCGCGCTGATGAACGACAACTTCCAACGCACGTTCGTGAAGCTGTTCGGCGGCGGCAAGGCGGAATTGCGTCTTGCGGACCCGAAGGACGCCCTGAACTGCGGCATTGATATCGTTGCCCAGCCCCCCGGCAAGAAGCTGCAAATGCTGTCGCTGCTCTCTGGCGGCGAGCGCGCGCTGACGGCCATCGCCATACTGTTCGCGATACTCGATCTCAAGCCCACCCCCTTCTGCATACTGGACGAGATCGAGGCCGCGCTGGACGACGCCAACATTGACACTTACGCCGACTACCTGAAATCCTACTCCGAGAACACCCAGTTCATCGTCATCACCCACCGCAAGGGCACCATGGAGCGTTGCGACGCGCTCTACGGCGTGGTGATGGAGGAAAAGGGCGTATCGAAGACGGTATCGGTAAAATTGAATGAAGCGGTATAACGGGAGGAAAGAGATATGGGACTGTTTGACAAGATCAAAAAAGGCCTGCAAAAGACCCGCAACGCGTTCAGCGGCCGCATGGACGAGCTCGTGGAGAACTACAAGGAGCTGGACGATGACTTCTATGAGGACCTGACCGATATACTGATCATGGCCGACGTGGGCGTGCCCACCGCCGAGCTGGCGGTGAACCGGCTAAAGGAAAAGTGCAAGGCCGAGAAGATCGGCAACCCGGAGAAGGCCCGGGACGCCCTGAAGGACATCCTTGTAGACATCCTTTGGGCCGAGCCGATGAAGCTGACCAGCCCGATGGTGATCCTGATCATCGGCGTCAACGGTGTTGGCAAGACCACCTCCATCGGCAAGCTGGCCTCCCGCCTGAAGGCCATGGGCCGCCGGGTGATTATATGCGCCGGCGACACCTTCCGCGCTGCCGCCGCCGACCAGCTGACGGTTTGGGCCGAACGGGCTGACGTGCCCATCATCAAGCACAGGGAAGGGGCTGACCCCGCCGCTGTGGTCTTCGACGGCATACAGGCCGCCAAGGGCCGCCACGCCGACGTGCTGCTGGTGGACACCGCAGGGCGGCTGCACAACAAGGCCCACCTGATGGACGAATTGAAGAAGATCAACCGCGTCTGCGAGCGGGAATTCCTAGAGGCCTCGCTGGGCGCGCTGCTGGTCATCGACGCCACCACCGGCCAGAATGGCATGGCCCAGGCCAAGGTGTTCAGCGAAGTCTCCAACCTTGACGGCATCATACTGACCAAGCTGGACGGCACGGCCAAGGGCGGCATCGCCATTGCCATCCGCAACGAGCTGGGCCTGCCGGTGCGCTACATCGGCCTGGGCGAGCAGCTGGATGACATGCAGCCCTTCGACGCCAGGGAGTTCGTCAACGCCATATTCGGGGATTAGAGAGGTTACATCATGGCCATCGACAGCAAGCTGAAATCCATCATCAGCCGCTTTGAGTTTCCCGGCACGCTCTCCGGCTGCCGGGAGCTCAAGACCGGGCACATCAATATCACCTACGCCCTGCGTTTTTCGCAGGCCGACGGCACAGCCCGGGACTACGTGCTCCAGCGCATCAACAACTACGTGTTCAAGAAGCCCTGGGAGGTTATGGAAAACGTGCAGCTGGTGACGGAGCACATCCGCCTGGCCATGATCCGGCAGGGCATCAACCCGGAAAACCGGGTGCTGCGACTGGTGCCCGTGAAGGGCGGCGGCAACATGGCGGAGGACGGTGCGGGCGGCTACTGGCGCGCCTACGATTACATCGTACACGCCGTAACCCCTGATAAAGCGGAAAGCCCCACCCAGTTCCGGCAGATCGGTGCCGCCTTCGGCCAGTTTCAAAGCATGCTCTCGGACTTTCCCATTGAAAAGCTGCACGATACCATCCCCCACTTCCACGACACCCGCAAACGGGTCGGCGACTTTGAGCGCACGGTGGCACTGGATGTGGCGAGGCGCGCCGCCGGTGTGCGGGAGGACATCGGCTTTATCCGCAGTCGGGGCGAGGCCATGTGCCGCATCGTGGACATGCTCAATGCGGGGGAATTGCCCCTGCGGGTCACCCACAACGACACCAAGATCAACAACGTCATGCTGGATGCGGATTCCGGCGAAGCACTGTGCGTGATCGACCTGGACACGGTGATGCCCGGCTCGGCGCTATACGACTTCGGCGACGCCATACGCTACGGCGCGTCCACCGCTGCCGAGGATGAGACCGACCTGGACAGGGTTTCACTGGACATGGACCTGTTCGCCGCCTTCTCCGAGGGTTTCATCGCCAGCACTGCCTCGCGGCTGACACCCGCAGAACTCGAAAATCTGCCCCTTGGGGCGCTGGTAATGACCTACGAGAACGCCCTTCGGTTCCTGGCGGACTACCTGGACGGAGATACATACTACAAGATCGACTATCCCACCCACAACCTGGATCGCGCCCGCTGCCAGTGCAAGCTGCTGACTGACATGGAGGCAAAGCGGGACGAAATGTACGCCACTGTCGCTAGGTTGTGTAGGAGGTACGCATGAATTATCGCATCGAAAAGGACTCCATGGGCGAGATACAGGTGCCCGCCGACCGCTATTGGGGGGCGCAGACCCAGCGCAGCCTGCAAAACTTCAGAATTGGCGGCGACGTAATGCCCAGGGAGATCACTCACGCCTTTGGCATTCTTAAAAAAGCCGCCGCCATCGCCAACCACCGCATACAACCGGGGCGCATGACTGAGCAGAAATCCAAGGCCATCTGCGCCGCGGCGGACGAGGTGGCCTCGGGGCAGCTTGACGACCACTTTCCCCTCGTGGTCTGGCAGACCGGCAGTGGTACCCAGTCCAACATGAACGCCAACGAGGTCATCGCCAACCGGGGCAACGAGATCGCCGGGGAAAAGCTGTTGCACCCCAACGACGACGTGAACATGTCCCAGAGCAGCAACGACACCTTTCCCACCGCCATGCACATCGCAGCGGTACTGGGCATCGAGAACAACCTGCTGCCGGTGATGGCTGATTTCATCGCAACCTTGAAGCGCCTTGAGGCTGAAAACGCCGACGTGGTAAAGTCGGGCCGCACACACCTCCAGGACGCCACACCCATACGCTTCAGCCAGGAGATTTCCGGCTGGCGGGGGCTGATCGAATCGCCGATGGAGATGCTGAAGCTGGCCTTGCCCCCGTTGCGGCGGCTTGCCCTGGGCGGTACGGCCGTGGGTACCGGGCTGAACGCCCCGAAGGGATTCGATCGCGAGGTGGCAAAAGCCGTCTCGGAGCTGACCGGCAAGACCTTCACCACCGCCGAAAACAAGTTTCACGCCCTGACGGGCAAGGATGAATTGGCGTTCGCCCACGGTGCGCTGAGAGCCTTGGCCGCGAACCTGATGAAAATCGCCAACGATGTGCGCTGGCTGGCCTCCGGGCCTCGTTGTGGCCTGGGCGAAATCCATATTCCCGAAAATGAGCCCGGCAGCAGCATTATGCCCGGCAAGGTAAACCCTACCCAGTGCGAGGCTATGACGATGGTGGCCGTTCAGGTGATGGCGAACGACGTAGCCGTGGGCATGGCTGCCAGCCAGGGTAACTTCGAGCTGAATGTGTTCATGCCGGTGCTGATCTACAACTTCCTGAAATCGGTGCGACTGCTGGCCGACGGCATGCGCTCCTTCAATGAGAATTGCCTGAGCGGGCTCACCGCCAACCGGGAGAGGATGCGTCGCAACCTGTACGACAGCTTGATGCTGGTCACAGCCCTGAACCCGTATATCGGCTACGACAACGCCGCGAAGACCGCCAAGCTGGCCTATGACAAGGGCATGTCCCTGAAGGACGCCTGCGTGCAGCTGGGCTTTCTCACGCCCGAGAGCTTTGATAAGATCTTCCACCCGGAGGAGATGGCGTAGCGTCTGTTTCATAAAAGCAATAGTAACAGTTCAGAAGCATATAAATTCTGATATATCGAGCTGTTAGCAGAAATGCTATGGGTAGTGCAAATGGAACAGGGACATCGAGCGCCTGGAAAGCTGTCCAGTGGACAGATTTCAGCGAGATGGGGCCGGCAGGCCCGAAGAACAGGGAACAGGAATGGCGGCTGCCGCGTGGATTATGAAATCGTACATGCTGTACCGTCGGCGCCCTTTTCTAATAAATGTCATTGTGGTACCAGTATCGCCGCTACAGGGTTTTCAGGGATTTCGCGTCTCATTTTAACGCGGGAACGTTTCCTTTGTCCTGGTTGTATCGTCTCTCGCGCGGCTTTTCCTGTTCCCTGTTGCCTGTTCCCTGTTCCCTTTATACTTCCCTTTGCGTATCCGTAAACATCTCAATAAATCAGAATTTACCTGACTGAACAGTTCCAAGCAATAACGCATATCAAGATAATCGGCTGGCGAGCGAATTTGAAACAAACTCCAGTCAAGAAAGCTGAACAAACTGAATATATAATTGTGCCGCACATTTCTGTGCGGCACAAATTCATTGTCGGAGGTCATGCCCTTGTCTGCGTCCATCGGCGACAACCGCGCCATCGCCCGCATTCCCCTGTCCCGCATACGGGAATCGCCCGACAAGCCCCGTCGGTCATGCACCGACGAATCCATCGCGCGGCTGGCGGAATCCATACAGCTGCATGGGTTGCTTTCGCCGCTGCTGGTGCGACAGGCGGACGATGAATACATATTGGTCGCGGGATCCCGGCGGCTGGCCGCGCTGCGGCGGCTGAACCGAGGGTGTGCCGATGCTATAATGCTGACGGGCAGCCCCTGCGACTGCGCCCTTATCGCTCTGGTTGAGAATTTGCAGCGGGAACAGCTGCACTACCTGGACGTGGCGGCAGCCTGCCGGACCATACTCGACCGCTTTCCCATCACCCAGGAGCGCCTGGCCGCCAGCCTCGCCGTGAGTCCGTCGGCGCTGGCCAACCGGCTACGGCTGCTCAGGCTTCCGCAGCGCGTTCAGGCTGCGGCCCGCCAACACGGTCTCAGTGAGCGACACACCCGGGCATTGCTGCGCCTGGCCTCTGAAAACGACCAGTTGTCCCTCGTAGAGCTTGCGGCGCAGAAGCATCTGAGCGTGGCTCAGCTGGAGAAACAGATCGACGAATGCCTGTCGAAGCCCACGCCGCCGAAGCGATCGTTTACTGCCGTCCTGCGGGACAACCGCATGATTGTCAATGCCCTGCTTGACACCGTGCGCCAGCTGACACGCATCGGCGTGCCTGTGCGAAGCAAGGTGGAGGAGGGCGACGGCTTCGTCCGGGTGATCGTGACAATCCCGGCGGCGAAGCAGCGCGAAACCAGAACCATGTAGGGGTTGCGTTGCGCCGCTCGCCCATGCAAAACGATTCGTAATCAATACAGGACGAGCGTCGTAAATTGGAATCACGTGCGCCCGGCCCGCGAGATAGCTCGCCTAAAGGGTACCTCAAAAACTATCGCGCCGTCCGGCGAGATGAATTGTAGTCAGGTTTGACTTGCAAAAGACGCAGGCTGCCTGGCGGGCAGTCATGATTTTTGCAAGTCGAAGATGGCTGAAATTCAGCTGCCCGACGGTAATGAGAGTTTTTAGAGGTGCCCTAAAGGGTACCTCTAAAGCTTGACCTCGTCCCCACACCGCAGCTTCTCAGCGATGGCGGAAATCCTGCGCAACCGGGCGTTCACCCCGGATTTGCCCAGGGGCGGGTCCATCAGCTCCCCTAGCTCCGCCAGCGGCATCTCCGGGTTGTTGGATCGGATGTAGGCCATGTCCCGCAGCGTGCGGGGCAGCTTTTCCAGGCCCAGCTCCGAATCGATGTAGCGGATGTCCCGGATCTGCGTCTCAGCGGCGTTCATGCTGCGATTGATGTTGGAGTTGTCGCAGTTCAGCTGGCGGTTGACCCGGTTACTGACCTCCTTTTTAACGCGCACATTTTCAAAGGCCATCATGGCTTTCGAAGCCCCCAGCAGCAGAAGCATGTCGGAGATATCCTCGGCCCGCTTCAGGTATACAACATATTTCGACTTTCTTTCCGAGACCTTCGCCTCGATGTCAAAGGCCGCCAGCTGGTCGACGATGAACCCCGCCAGCGCTTCACTGGGAACGGCGATTTCGATGTGGTAGTTCCGGTCCGGGTGGCTGATCGCGCCGCACAGGGTAAAGGCCGCCCGCACAAACGCCTTCTTGCAGCAGCTGTAGCGGACGATCTCATCCATGGGCAAGGGGCGCAAGCCGAACAGCCCGCCTTCGTCGAGCAATTCCAGCTTGCGCAGCAGTTCCAGGGCTCTCTCCTCGGGTACTGCCAGCTGGTAGCGGGTCTGCTTGTTCAGCGTATCGCCACTGAGGGCCCGAATCTGGCCGATGATGCCATAAAAGCGCTTGAGGATGGCGAAGTAGCGGCGCACGGTGGACGCCTCCGAGGCTGTGAACGTCACGGCGTAGCGCTCCCTCCCCCGCCAGGCAATGCCCCCGCCACACAACAGCGCCGCCGTCAGCTCGCTGCGGGCGCAACAGGCATCCTCCGTAGGCGTGCGGGCCAGCTCGCCCCGCACATCCGATGCAAATGACATGTCTAATCCTCTCCCAGTATTCGAACCTCAGTCTCCAAATGGACGCCGAAGCGGGTCAAAACCTCATCCTGGACGATTCCGATCAGCGTCAGTATGTCCTTAGCCGTCGCTCCACCGGCATTCACAATGAATCCGGCGTGTTTTTCACTGACCTGCGCACCGCCCACCCGATAGCCCTTCAGCCCCGACTGCTCGATCAGCGCCCCGGCAAAGTGACCCTCCGGGCGCTTGAAGGTGCTGCCCGCGCTGGGACGGTTCAGAGGCTGCTTGTCCCGGCGACGGGCGTTCAGCTCCCGCATACGCTCTGCGATGGACTCCGGGTTGTCCGGCGTCAGCGCGAAGCGTGCGGAGATCACGATGCCACCCTCCCGCAGGGGAAGGGACGTGCGATAACCCATCTGCATGTCTTCTACCGTCAGGGTTTTCACCGCGTCATCCAACAGCATTCGGGCGTCGATCAGCACGTCGGAAAGCTGCCCGCCGTAGGCTCCGGCGTTCATCGCGCAGCCGCCGCCCAGCGTACCGGGTATGCCCGAGGCGAACTCCAACCCCGCCAGTCCACTGGCCTGGGCAAAGGCAGAAACCCGCGCCAGGGAGGCGCCGGCCCAGGCGGTGATGGTATCGCCGCTGCGAACGATGGCCGCCATGCCCTCCCCAGGTTCGATCCGTTGCCGATCACGATGCAGGGTATCCCGGCATCCTTGGCGATGGCGATGGCCTGGATCAGCTGCTCCTCGCTCTCCGGCAGGAACAGCACATCCGCCGGTCCCCCCACCTTGAAAGTCGTGTGCCGGGACATGGGCTCGTTTTCGAGGATTTGATGGGCGCCCGCGATGGCGGAGAGGGCTTCGATCAATTTGGTCATACTGCCTCCGAATAATCAGAAGTTGAAATAGATAAACGGATTATAGCTACCCACCGCCACATAGGTGATGGCAATAAATGTCAGCCCCAGTAGCGCGACGGCGCCGGTAACCTTCATCAGGTTGGCGTTCACTCGCAGCCTGTCCCGCAGCCACTCCGGCACCGGCAGGCTGAACAACACACCAGCGGCCAGGAAGATGCCGTACTCTCGCAGGAAGGCCCCGGTAAGCCCATTCCACACCGGCGCGCCGCTCATACCGAACATCGATCCATAGAATATGCGGGCGACGTGCAGGTTATCCGATCGGATCATCACGGTGATGGTCACAACCACGAACATGGCGTAGAAATGGCCGATGGTGTGCTTGCTCATCCACTTGCCCATGCCCGTCAGGCGTTCGATCACCAGGAACACGCCGAAGCCGAAGCCCCACAGGAAATAGGTCCAGGCCGCGCCGTGCCACAGGCCGGTTAGCGTCCACACCACCATCATGTTGAACACCAGCCGAGGTTTGCTGACCCTGCTGCCGCCCATTGGAATGTAGACATAATCGGTAAACCAGCTGCCCAGGGAGATGTGCCAGCGCTTCCAGAACTCACTCACAGACTTGCAAATGAAGGGATAGTTGAAATTCTCCAGGAAGTGAAAGCCGAACATGCGGCCCAGGCCGATGGCCATGTCGGAATAGCCGGAGAAGTCGTAGTACACCTGCATAAGGTAAGCGCAGGCCGCCAGCCACGCGCTGACCACGGAAAGGTCCTTCGTCTCAAGGGCGAAGGCCGTGTCCACCAGCAGGCCCAGGTTATTCGCCAGCAGCATCTTCTTGCACAGGCCCTTCATGAAGCGCTGGGTGCCCTCGATGAAGTCGTCCAGGTTCTCCCGCCTGCCCTCGATCTCATCTGCGACGGTCTGGTAGCGCACGATGGGACCTGCGATCAGCTGGGGAAAGAAGGAGATGTACAGGCACACGTTGATCAGGTTCTTCTGCACCCTGCCGTCGCCACGATAGACGTCGATCACGTAGCTCATAGCCTGGAAGGTAAAGAATGATATTCCGATGGGCAGCGTGATCTGGGGTACGGGCAGGTGGATACTGAACCACTGGTTCAGGCTGGTCAGGATGAACATCAGGTATTTGTAAACGCCCAGCAGCCCCAGGTTGAATATTACCATCAACGTCAGGGCCAGCTTCGCCTTCCCCTTGTCATCCCGAACCCGATCCACCCAAAGGCCGAACAGCCAGTTCACCACGATGGAGCCCATCATGATCGGGAAGAACTTTGGCGCGCCAAAGGCATAGAAGCCCAGGCTCATCACCGACAGGAACACATTTGCTGCCTTGCGCCACCGTTTCAAAATGTAATAGCCAATCAGCACTACCGGCAGAAAGTAAAATAAAAACTCAATGCTGGAAAAAACCATTTGTTGCACACCTCAGCGCATAATAAACTATTATATATTATAGCGCAAAATATGTGATTTGTCCAATACAGAAATTCTGATTTGTCGGGGGGACGAGGGAACAGGGAACAGGGAACAGGGAACAGGAATGGCGGCTGCCGCGTGATTATGAAAACGTACACGCTTTACCGGCGACGCCCTTTCCGAATGA
>ONJE01000103.1 GCA_900318045.1 uncultured Eubacteriales bacterium | reverse complement strand
TTCCGTAAATCATTTTCATAGTCAAAGACGCGAAACAGCAAACCGTTTCGCGTCTTTGACGGTTCATCGAAGTCCTCCCTCAAGATACTGTAGGGCAAGGCGGAGGAGGGGGGCGTGCCGGGACATGTTGACCGACAACGGCGAAGCAATGGCAGATTCAGGCAATCAATATGCACAAGTTATATGTCGATAGTTCCCAACGGCAGCACGTTCACCGGGGCGACGCCCAGGGCATCGGGCAGCTGCTGCGGACGCTTTTCCTTGGGAATGCGCCACCACAGGGGCGGGCTATCCGGCCGTTGCCCGGCATATCGGAACTCCAGCACCCACTCAAAGGGCTCCTCCATGTCGCCCACGAATTCGACGGGGAAACGATTGAGGGCGACCTTCTGTCCAAAGTAATGAGCCCGGATGCCCACATGCGTCACGTTATCAGGCACGGAAAGCGCCGTCTGGAGAGTAACTCCCCATTCCGGGGCATACAGCGTATTCTCCCCCACCCGCTTCGCTGGGGTGATATTCTTGCAACCGGTCAGCGCTGCCGCGGCTACCGTGCCCGGATTGGCGAACAGCTCCTTGGTTTCCACCGGCTGGTTTGCAACCCCTTCCGACATCACCGCGATGGCGTCGCACATTCGGTAGGCCTCGTTGCGGTCGTGGGTCACCAGCAGCGCCGGGCGGGCATAGTCCCTGAGAACACCCAGCATATCAATCTGCAGCTTCAGCCGCAGGTGGGCGTCCAGCGCCGAGAAGGGCTCATCCAGCAGGAGCAGCTCGGGACGGTTCACCAGCACCCGGGCCAGCGCCACCCGCTGTTGCTGTCCGCCCGACAGCTGGCTGGGCTTGCGCTTTTCCAGATCGCGAAGCTGGAACATGGCCAGCGCCTCGTCCAGCGCCCTTTCCCGACGGGTCTTGTCCCGCTCCCGGTGAAGGCCGCAGGTCAGGTTTTGCCGGACCGTCATGTTTGAAAACAGGGCGTAGTTCTGGAACAGGTACCCCACCCGACGCTCCTGCGGCTTCAGGTCGATCCGCCTTTCGGCATCGAACAGCACCCGTCCATTCAGTTCGATGCGGCCCCGGTCCGGGCGCTCGATGCCAGCGATGCACTTCAGCGTCATGCTCTTGCCGCAGCCGGAGGGGCCCAACAGGCCGGTCACACCATTTACACCTTCAAAGCGGGCCCGGAGATGGAAATTCCCCACACGTTTTTCGATATCCACCAACAGGCTCATTTCGCCGCCTCCTTCCGCCTGCCCTCCAGCAGGTTCACTGCCAGCAGCACAGCCGCGCTGATGGCCAGGTTCACCAGCACCCACCTGAACGCCCCGGCGTTGTCGCCAGTGCGATAGAGCTGGTAGACCGTGGTGGAGATGGTGGCAGTCCTGCCAGGGGTGTAACCGATGAGCATCGAAGTCGCGCCATACTCCCCCAGCGCCCGGGCGAAGGCCAGCACGAATCCGGCCAGTATGCCCTGCTTGCAGGCCGGCATGCGGATACGCCAGAAGATAAAGGTGTCGCTCAGGCCAAGGGTCTTCCCGGACCATTCCAGCGTCTCGTCGAAGGCCTCGAAGGCCCCCCGGGCGGTGCGGTACATCAGTGGAAACGCCACCACCACCGCCGCCAGCACACCGCCCTGCCAGGTCATGACAAAGCGAATGCCGGCTTGATCCAGCAGCGCCCCCAGCGGGCGGCGGACCCCCACCAGCATCAGCAGGAAGTAGCCGCACACCGTGGGCGGCAGCACCAGGGGCAGCGTCAACACCACGTCCAGCGCGCCCTTGATGGCCCGTGGCAGCTTTGCCGCCCAATGGGCGCATCCAATGCCCAGGAAGAACACCAACACGCTGGCGATGGCCGCGATACGCAGGGAATTGAGCAGCGGAAACCAGTCCGTCACCGCAAACCGTGATAGCATGGTTGAATCGAAGCCTCCAGTATGATAGACGATGTAGCGATGGTCTCAAGGCCGCCATCATGGCGTCTCAGACATCTCCGCTGTTACTGCCATTCTCTTATTGAAAGGCGCGACTCGCCGGTTTTACTGCCTTGGGAATGCACCTGTTCAACCGATCATTTCAATGAGCACGGTCACCTCGCCGCCGCAAGCCATGCCGTCGTCCGCCGCAGCCCCGGCATCGAGGCTGAACCGTTGAAGGCAAGGCGCCGTCTCCCCTGCCCGGAGGCGTTGGCATGCCGCCTGAACCACCTCATGCTCCATCAGACCGCCGCCGATGGTATCAAGGGCATGGCCGTCGGGCCACACCAGCATCCGCGCGCCCTCACCCCGGGGAACGCTGCCCTGGCGCGCCACCACAGTGGCCAGCGCCTTGGGCACATCCCGGGCCGCTGGATCGGTGATCGCTTGGAGCATTTCCCTGGACCAAACAGCATTGCGGCCGCCGCGGTTCTTGACGCCGATGATCTCGGCCATGATAGCCACGGCAATCTCCTCCGGGGTCTGCGCGCCGATGTCCAGTCCGATGGGCATGTGTACCCCGTCGATGACCGCCGGGTCACAGCCCATTTTTTCCACGAGGTGTTCCCGCACCAGCGCCACCCGGCGACGGGAGCCGATCATGCCGATGTAGGCGTGTGGCTTGCGGCTGATGGCGTCCAGGCACCGAACGTCCGAACCATGGCCCCGGGTGACGATGACAAAAAAGGTATCCGCATCTCCGGGGATCTGCCTGAGGCCCTCCTCGAAGGGCGCACAGATCACCCGGTCGGCCCCGGCGCTGTGGGCGTTTTCCGCAAAGGCGGGCCGGTCCTCCAAAACTGTCACGGGCATGCCCATCATCCTGGCGATGCGAATGACGGGTATCGAAACGTGCCCGCCGCCGCAGACCACCAGCTGCTTCTCCCGCCCCGGCATTTCGCAGAACACCCGCTGGCCGTCGATCTCCATCGCGCCTCCCCGGTCCACGGATCGAACGGAATCGATATTTCGGGCAAAAAAGCCTCCTTTATCCCGCTCCCATTGCAGCTCGCCCGCGGAAAGCAGGCATTTATCGCCGAAGTCCGCGCCCTCAATCACTGTCAATACGGCGTTGCGGGCATTGGGATCGACGGTGGAAAGGCGCTCAAAGAATGCCAGCATAGTCACACCTCACCCTTCAAATCGTCTGTTAGGGGTCAGTTACGGCGATACAATACTACATATATTGTATCTGTTCAATCCAATCAAACGTATCGTCTGTAGCGGCAGCCCCAGGTCCGCCACAGTGGCGGCAAAGCGGTATCGCGCGCGCTTCCCGCGCACGAGATGGCTCCAGAGCTAATTATATCTCTGTCTGGGCTGAACAGTCACCTTATATTATAAACATGAATAGAAGCTGTGTCAACGAAAACCAACTGCGCCAGGGTGAAGACGTTCGGAAATAGTTACAACTCAGGTAACGAATGTCACTTCCCGCACAGCACAACAACGCATGCGATGAGGAGGACCAAGCAGACCGGCAGCTACAGAGGCACCAGCACCCACACCCACGGCATGGTGGTGATGCCGGCCAAGCGCAGGCCAATGAAGAGCAAGGCCAGCCACTCAAAGAAGTTAGGGCTGTTGACTGTGATGTTCTTGTCCTTCACGTTGTCCCTCCAAATTAATTCGTATTATATTACCGCACAATTAGAATGTGCGCAGGCTTACTGGTTGCAAGTCAAGGTTTTTCAACACAGAAATGCAGCCTGATGGCCCGAAAATGCGCTTCAGGCATTTTAGAAACACACTCTAAGGTGGTCAGTTGACGAGGGAATTTTTCGCCGGACGCGCCTGCAAATTTCGCAGGCTTGCTGGCGGCAAGCCAAGAAAGTTGCAGGCTGCGGATGGCGAAAAAGGCACCGCCAGATGTGCCGCCGTATTGTGCGGTATTTCCTTTACGCTCTTCTCCTCCTCAACCACCAAAGCAGTATCAGGGACGCCAGCACCACAGCCAGATACAGCGTCAGATTGCTGTGATCTCCGGTATCCACCCTGTCACGGATGGTGAGGGTTACCTCCTGGCTGATGATCTGTGTGCCTTCGGCGTCGGTCACCACGCAGCGGAACCGGCAGCCGTCCCACTTCTTTTCGATGTCCTCGCGATTGAGTGTGGGATCGGTAAAGCCCTTCAGATCGACCCACTTTCCGGTCTTGGGGTTGAAGATCTGCCACTGGTAGGTGTAGGGCTCCACGCCGCCGTCGACCTCGACGCTGAAGCTGACATCCTCGCCCTCCTGGGCGCTGACGTCCTCGGGCTGTTTGGAGAAGCGCAGCGGGTCACCCCCGCCGCCGGGATAGATGGTGAACTCGTTGTTCAGCGTCGCCGTTTCACGGATGCCCCTCGGGGTGAACACGAACCTGGCAGTTTGAACGGCATCGGGGTCGAACAGCGCCTTCAGCGGCACAGAGATGGTGGTGGAAGCCCCGGTGGAAATAACCTCGGGCTTGTAGGGCAGGCTTACGTACACGGGTTCGCTGGCACCGTTCAGGTACATGGCGCAGGTCAGCTCAATCGCCTCGTCGTTCTGGTAGAAGTTGTTCAGCGTGATATCCAGGATATCTTCGCCGTAGTAATCCGAATACAGCCGGTGACTGACGTCGATGTCGTGGACGTCGAAGTTGATCTCTATGCCGTCGGGCGCGTCCACCTCCAATGCGTAGAGTCTGACCGCTTCCTCGCCCGCATTGGCGACCAGCTCGTCCCGGTTTTGCAGCACCAGCTTGCCGCTGGCCTCGTCCAGCGCGTAGTCCAGTCGGTAGATGCCATATTCGGCGAGCTTTTTCCGATTGGCCGCGGCGACGGCGTTGCTGACCGTGCCTTCATCAGCGAACAGCTCCGGGTGCGTCTTCGCCAGGGTGGAGGCCGCAATGTAGTTGTCGTAGATGCTGTAGCTGCTCAGCTTCATCCTCAGATCGTAATTGCCGTGCCAGTCGTCGGGAATCTTGATGTTGCCGACAAAGCAGCCCAGCGAACTGGGCACCAGGGCGTTGGTGGACACGTAGTTGGTATTGCTGCCCGTGGATTGGCTGCCCCGCGGAATGCCATTGAGAATTTCTTCTTTCATGGTCTCCTCTTTCACGGTCCAATCCTGCTGCCGGGGCGAATACTGGAAGTCCTTGTCCCTGTAGACGGCCGCTTCGCCGGCGGCGACGACCTCATCCGTGCCGTCGTCGCGGTGCAGCGTTACCTTGCTGTGCGAAGACATCAGCAGGCCGGCGTGCAGGCTCTCGACATTCTTCGTCTCCCTGCCGTCATTCAACAGCATCACGTCGATGTCGAAGCTGCCGATGCCGGTGTTGCCGTCGTTATGCATGGTGAACTGGGTGCGCAGGAAATCGCCCTGGAGCACCGTGGTCTCGATCGCCACCGCCTTTTGCAGCTTCATCGACGGCGTCAGCGTGGTGGGGAAGCTGTACAGCGTCGCCGGCGGGACGGCTGTATCCTGCTCACCGGTATCCGGCACGACGGTGATGTAGCCCATGCCGTTGTCCGCCAGGGTGACCTCCTGGGGCACCGCCTTATAGGTTTTGCCGTTATAGCTGACATCGGGCAGCGTGAACTCCGCGATCACCGTCACGTCGGAGAAGGAATTGGTGGCCGAATCGTAGTACGCGCCGCTGATGCGCCACATATCCGGGTCGCTCTCCTTCTCCTTCGAGACGGTATTCAGCCAGTAGATATACTGGGAAGCGCCGATTGAGGCCACGCGGAAATCCGCGGTGGGCAGGTTGATGTCATAGTCCACGACCGTATAGTCATAGTACCAGTGATTGATGTTTCCGATCGGCTTTACCGGCGATACATAGAAGCCCTTCAGGTGGTTCACGACGCGCTCGCCCTGCTCCTCCAGCTGGGTGTAGAAGATCGTCTGGGAGAAGTGTACGCCGTCCTTGTCCATGAATTGAAGCACCTGATAGCTGCTGATGTCCCCCTCGGTCAGGATGATCGGCCTGCGGCGCGTTCCTCCGACGTGCATTTTGCCGTCTATTTCCCATGCGAAGGCGTCGATATTATTTTGGTAATAATCAAACAGCACCAGCGCATTGTCCCCGTCGCCGTCCACCGGCGTTTCCAGCGCCGTGAAGCCAAGGCTCGGCACCCTGCCGTCCTTGGCAGGCCAGCCACTCTGTGGGTCATCCAGGTCTCTGACCGCGTTGCGCATATTCGAGTGCAGCTCCACGCGCCGGTACTGCTTTTCTCCTTTTATATTATAATTGATGCCGACGGTCAGGTCGCCGTAAACCACCATGTTGCGCTTGTCCGGCTCGATATAGAACAGGTTGAACTGGGACATGTCTACCTCGTCGCTCTGGCCGTAGATGGAGCCGTAGACCTCCACATTGCCCTTGTTGTTGCTGATCACGGATTCTATCTTCGGGGTCGAGCAGATGGGCGACAGGCCGTTGGCCTTGATGTTATCCCACACCCACGGATACTGGATGCTGTTATTACAGCCGAGGCGCTCCCTCCAATAATCATCATATTCGTAGCCTTCGAACTGCAGATAGCAAACCAGTATGTTGGGGTTCTCCTTCGTTCCGCCGGGAACAGGCTTGCCGTCCCCGTCCAGGGACTTGGCGAGCGTCGCCAGCAGGTGCAGGTATTTGCCGTCGCTGTAGACATCATAGTCGCACGTTTTGTAGGCGCTCAAGTCCTTCCCGAAGCCAGGGAGATAATCCTGGATATAATTGCCATAACCCCTCGTATTGTTCTCAATTCGCAATTTATGGGTGGTGTTTTCAATATAAAATACGATCTCCCAGTTCCTGTAGCTCAACGCCTTAAAGTTCGTACCTTCAAAGCTGGTTTTGGTCTCTGTGGCCTTTGGCGCGAGGTTCGGGTAGCGCGCCGGCTCCGTGCCCACGATGTGCACATTCTCATCCGCGCCATCGTCGTTAGCGTAGGCGGCGAACAGGCCCTCGGGCGCGCCATTGGCGTTGCTGCTCGGGTAGAGCTGTTGCTCGGGTATTTGCACCAGGATCCGGGAATACTTGATAAAGAAGATCTCGAGGCCGGCAGATATGAAGGCCTCAAAGTAGGCGGTGACGGTCGCGGGCGAGGCTTTGTTGAGGGAGAAGACCAGCCTGACCCCGGCCGAGCAGGCGACCCACACCGATACGACACCCTTGACGCCAAGGCCAAACGTGACGGTTATCGCTATCCGTATGGCAATGGTGATGTTATTGGCAGGCTGGAAGTCCGGATGGTAGGGCTTCTGGTTCTTGTCGATCCTGAAGGTGACGTGAATCCCGTCGATGCCGACGCCCGCGGAGGCGCTGAACAGAAAATCGAGGTAAAACGGTACAGGCCCAAGCGTGAATGGCTTGGTGAATTCGTAGGTGAACACCACGTTCGCGCCAAACGAAGCGCTGAAGGCCCCGAGGGTCTCATTGTTGTCCTCCTCAAATTTACCGGCACCCGCGATGAACCAGCCGAATTCCAGCTTTTTGCGCGTCATTTTCGAATCCGCCGGCATTTTTTTATACAGTTTGGTGGCATTGCCGGTTTGCTGAAGCTTTTGGGTAAGCGATACATCGTGCTCGTACTCCGCCATGGCCTCGTCGTAGGCCTCGGCCTCGGTGTTTTTCCAGTTGAAGGATTCCGCCTTGTCTTTGGGAATCAGCGAGCTGCCCCAGGACACGGTGATATAGCCCGAGGGGTCGTAATAGACCTTCGGCAGATACTTATCGAAGGGCAGGTTGAAACCAATCATGCCGTCGATGGGTTGGGGTATCTTGAAATCAAAGCCAACGCCTTTTCCAATGACCGACATCATGGGGTTGCTGCTCTCCTGGCCGGTATAGATGGGCTGATCCACCTTGGCGCGCACGGGCGTCAGCTTGGTCTTGATCTTCTCGCCCGTCTCCTGGATGATGAAATAGGGCGATTCCTCCTTTATGAGACCGGTGGCCAGGATGCGCTTGAAGTCCTTGGTATAGGTGTAATGGGTTCTGTCGTCTACATCCATCCAGGTTTGGGTGGGCTTCATCTCCTTCCAGACGCTCCCCAAATGTGCCTGGTCGAACTCCTTGTAGTGCAGGACCGGATCCTCGGGGGCCTTTGTATCGGAGTGATTGATCACCAGCTCGAAGCTGACGTCTTCGTCCATCTGCGGGGATATCTCCGTTTTCTTGGCCTGATAGAGTATGTCATAGCCGTTGAAGGAACAGCTATAAGGGTAGGGCTTTGTTTTGCCGTCCGCGTTGGCCCTGAGCGCCTCGGTCTCCTTCTCCTGGCGGGTACGGTTGTCGGCGACGCCCTCCCCTTCCGGGCCGGTGAGCAGGGTCAGGTAATAGCGCAGCACCTTGCCTTGGCCCACCAGTGCCCAGGGGATGTAAAAGCTGCGGTAGCCCGCGGCACTGGCGTCCACCTCGAGGATCAGCTCCATGCCGTAGTCGTAGTGGTTGACAAAACCGGTGGCATCGAACACGATGTTGCCGCGCACGGGGTCCGACGTGCCCTCAAGGACCGTATCGGGGTTGCTGAAGTCCCGCACCGTGCACTTGACGCCGCCCAGGGGCTCGTTGTCCACACCGTGGAACTCCAGGGCGAACTCGTTCATGTTGATGACCGTGATGTAGATGTCCCCGGGGTCGGCGTTGTTCAACACGCTGCCGCCCGCGCCCAGGCGGGACAGGCGGGTATCGCCGCCGGATAGCCTGACCTGGTTCGCGGACACGCTGGTCGTCTGGGGCGCTTCCCCCGAGGTTAACAGCGCATGAAGCCACTTTGAAAACTCCAGCTCGTCCTCGCCGTCGATGACGCGCCTGTAGGCATCCGCCGTCTGCTGCTCCTGCCGGGAAAGGCCCAACGCCTGGCCGCGCAGGTCGGTAAGGGCGCCGGTGGCCCCGCGGATGCGTTCAGACAGGCGCAGCTGCTCGGTTTCAAACAGGTCGGCTGGCTGCGCGAATATCGCTTCGGCAGAATTTTCGATCAGCGCCACGTTATCGCCAAGCCTGTCCTTTATGTGGTGGGCCTTCTCCTCGATGGACTCGGTCTGGATCATATACGTGTGCAGCTTATACTCGAAGCCCGCGTATTCGGACGCGGTAAATTTGGCATACGACGCGGGGTCCTCGGTCTTCATCCGCGCCAGCAGGCTGTCTGCGCGACTGAACACTCTGGCGACATTGTAGAAGTCCGTCGACAGCTTGTCGTCCAGCCAATCCACCAGCGTCAGCGCGTCCCAGGTATCCTCCGGCTCCATGCCGGTGTGGTAGACGCTCGCCTTCGCCGTCAGCCGGAGCATCCGCTCGCCGCTGCCGTTGAACTGGGGGTAGTCCGGGTCCTGTCGCAGGCCCGCGATTTGCAGGGCGCGGTTCAGCTCGGCCTCGGTGAGCACCTCGCCCATAGCGGCGAACGCCGTCCATGGCAATGCCTGACAGAGCATTGCAAGGGTGAGAATCAGGGCGAATGTTTTTTTCACGGGTATACCTCCATCGTCAATCGTCCAGCAGCTCGGGGTGGGTTTCGATCTCGTATTCGTCCATCCAATCCTCCAACAGCTTCTCCAGCTCCTGCGTCTGGTAGTAGTACAGCGCGGAGGTGTTCAGAAGCTGGCGCTCTTCCTCGGTCAGCTCGTGGGAACCGGCGGGAATGTCGGCGGCGTAGTAGAGAATGTGTACGCCCATATCCGTGAGGACGGGCCCCGACAAATCCCCGGGCTTTTCCAGCTTGCCGGCGGCCTCCAGGAATTCCGGGGGCCAGTTTTTGGAATCCGGATGGACGGGATAGCCGCCCTTGTCCAGGTTCTGTTCGTTCCTGTCGGTGGAGTATCTATTGATGATGGTATTGATGTCGATGCCCGCGTCGATTTCGGCATTGATCGCCTCTACGGTATCCCGGATCAGTGGCATGGTCAACCGCTCGCGCTTTTCGTTATAGGCCTGTTTGGCCGCGGTCAGTTCTTTCACGGCTTTCTCATAATCTGCGCGGGGTCCGGCCACGTTGTCCCAGCTGTCGCCGGTGAGGGCAGCTTCGCTGACCTTCTGCGCAGTCTCGGCTACGATCTGCATCGCCATGTTGACCCGGGCGTTCTCATTCCTCAGCGCACTGTCGACTTCCTCGGGGTATTCCAGCAGCACCTGCTGGATGGCCCGATAGCCCTCCGGGGTGTAGAAAGACTCGTTGTTTCCGGCCAGAATCTCCTGCTCATAGAGCTCCAAGTCGTTTTCATAGCGTTGCCTGTCCGGAAGGAGAAATTGGGCTTCGTAATATTTCTCCACCATGTCCTCTGTAAGGGTCAGGGTGGGGCAGAACAGTTCCACCGCCCGGTGGAAGCGCTCGTTGGACTTCAATGCCTCGAAGATCGCCTCAGAGGAATAGCCCTGTTCCTGCAGGAATTCGGTTACCTGCGCCTCGGTGAAGCCCTGGTCGGACTGCTTCACCTGCTGCCAGATGCCCTGCCAGATGGCCTCGTACTGGCTCAACGCCGTAGCCCTGAGGGTTTCCTCCTCCTCATCGGTGAAGTTATTTTTGCCCACGTCCCGCAGCTTCATCTCGATGAGGCCCTCCTGGATACATCTCTGGATGGCTTCATCGCGTTTGGCCTGCCTTTCCTCATCCGTCAGGTATTCCCGTGACATGATTTCGGAGGTCGTGACGTCTATATCCACCGCAGACTGGAGCCGTCCCTTCGTGAAGGTCACATCACCCACACGCACCACGACAGGGTCGTCCAACGCCTCCGCCAGCGCCGGGCACAGCGCCAGCAGCAGCATCAGCAAAAAACAGTACACACTTTTCATCGTTTCAATCACCTTTCACAGATATAACCGGACATCAATTACGGCATGAATATGCATATTACCGTTATATTCTATCACAATATTGGCGCAGAGTCGTAACAAGAATCTTCTAATAATATGACAGATATATAGAATTATGATGTTGTGGTTTCACGACTTGTCCGGTGTTACAGCTCAGGGACGGTTAATTCTGATGTTGTCACGATGAATTGGTTGAATGTAGCGGCAGATCAGGGACCAGATCGTTCCGGTATGACGCAAAATGTTATAGCTGTCGATCTCCTTGTCAAACTGCGGGCGAAGGCCGTAGATGAATCTGCCGTCTTCCTGCACCTGGGTCATCAGATAGGATGAAGCGTTATAGATGATCTCCTTGGCATAATCCGCGTCCAGCGCGGGCACCTGCCGGCGACCCCGATCCGCGCCCTCGCGGCACAGGGGATAGACGGCATTGTGGACGGTGAAGCACTTGCGCGGGTCCTGATGGTACTGGTTGATGACCGTCTGGCGTGTCAGTTCAGAAACGCACATGATGCAGTCGGCCCAGTCCATACCGTTCTTCTCTATTGAATAGACGGTGGGGTTCACCTTACCGCGGCTGCGGTCGAAGTCAGTAGCATGCACATGGATGCAGAGCGGTCTGCCACTCACCTGCTTGGCGTGGATGCCGGCAGGGAAGGTCAGCCAGTCGTGAGC